>CAYFJM010000071.1:0-8528 GCA_964343415.1 uncultured Vicinamibacteraceae bacterium
GTCATCCTGATAGCCGCTTTGTCGGTATTTCCTCGACATTTGTTCGGGGGGGGGTCTTTGTTTGAATTACTCTACTTCGTAAACGTTTGTCTAGCGCTTACACTGGCTAAAGGGTTCCTCGGGCATCCGGTCTCACTATCTGCGAACAGTTTCCAATGTCTGCAAAGCCTCCCTAAGCTCCTCATCATCAGGGAGAGTCGGGATGTCATATACCTTAGCAAATACAATGATGCCAGACTTATCCACAATGAATATTGCTCGCTCTGTAATGCCACCATCCCGCATGACACCGTACTTTTCTGCAATCAGGCCTTTGGGGTGAAAATCACTAAGAAGATCGTAAGAAATGCCCCCAAGGCTTTTCGCCCATTCGAGTTTAGCTGGAACCGCGTCAACACTCAGCGACAAAATATGCGCCTCGTGGTTATCAAACCACTTCTTGTCGGACTCATAGTTTTGCATCTGCGTGGAGCATACGGGTGTCCAGGCCAAAGGATGAAAAACAAGAACAACATTCTTCACTCCACGAAAACTCGAAAGACGAACACGAAAACCTAAGTGGCTATCGAGTTCAAAGTCCGGGGCCTCTTCTCCAGTCTTCAACAGCATTGTAACGTCTCCTCGTCATGAATGTTTATTGCGGTTTGATTCGTTACTCGACCGGCATAACCGCACGAAGGTCTGTTAACAACCAGTTGCCGTCAATCTGACGCAACGCAACATCAAATACCCGCGTTCCATAGTTCTTCTGATTCACTTCTATAGATACCTCTAATCGACCCGTCGCGATCAACAACCGCCGATCAAAACTAACTGCAGCGTCAACAAAGTTAACAGTGCTCTCCTCGCCCAAACTTATCTGTTCAAGAAATGTAGCAAGTGCACAGCGGCCACGAACGATTCCAGGCGGCACACCTAGGTTCAGTTCAGCGTCTTTTGCAAAATAATCCAGGATTTGTGTCTGACGGGGCAATGTCGCAGATGGATCGATGTTCGCCTCAAAACTGACGGTGTCTGTGAAATCCCTCAACCGCGCAACGATCAAATCCTCTTCGCTAGGAATTCTTAGCCAAACAATCAGGCCAAAAAGGCCAACCCCTAGTAGAACTCCAAACACCTTCATAGTCAGTCAGTTTAGCAGTCACTGGCTCTTCTGCTGCAACAGGAGTTGCGCGGAATGTTCTAGTCCAATACTCTTCTAGCGATGCGTTCAAAATCAGGAATTACGATTGCCCTTATTGCCCTTTTACTTTTCGTGGCCTTACCTTCATTGGCTACCCTCTATACGGAGTGGCTCTGGTTCGGTGAAGTAGGCTATCAGTCCATTTTTCTCAAAAGCCTGACCACGAAAGGGCTTATCGGCAGCATCAGTTTTTTGGCTGCTTTTGTGGTTTTGTACACAAACCTCCGCATCGCAATAAAAGAAATTCATCGACCATATGTATTGTTTGCTGGTGGAGGCGACCTTCAACCGCTAGTGCTCGAACGCGCCCATGCCGGTGCTCTTGCGATAGGGGTTTCTGCGTTGGTTGCATTGTTTGTAGGTAGTGTAGCTTCGAGTCAATGGATGTTAGTGCTCCGTTATTTGGAAGCAACACCGTTTGGAGAAGTTGATCCACTTTTTGGGTTGGATGCAGCTTTCTATATCTTTTCATTGCCTTTTTACGACTTTTTGCGTTTCGGTGCACTCTCACTCATCGTGCTCGCACTATCTAGCACTATTGGTGCGTACGTAATTGCTGGCGAAATTGCTCTTGACCCAAGCGGTCTCCAAATCGGAAAGCGTGCTCGCCAACATCTTTTACTTCTACTAGCAGGTATTTTCGGATTGTTGGCGTGGGGTGCGTACCTCGAAATGCCACGGCTTTTAACAACCTCCGGAGGGATCATTCACGGCGCTTCATACGTGGACACCGTCGTCAGGCTTCCGATGTTTCAAATTCTCACAGCAGTCTCCGTAATAGCCAGCGGTGCGGCAATGTACGCAGCTTTCTCTAGAACAACATGGCCTGTTGCGGCCGGAGTCGTAGGTTACCTACTTGTGTGGATTGGCGGTGGTGGGGCCGCAACAGCTTTTCAACAACTCGTTGTCACCCCAGATGAACAACGGTTGGAATCTCCATACATTACCCACAACATCCAAGCCACCCGGAAGGCTTTTGACATTGATATCGTGGAAGAACGCCAAGTGTCAGGTGACGCTTTGCTGACACAAGAAGACATTGAGAACAATGCCGAAACCATTAACAACGTTCGGTTGTGGGACCACCAACCACTTCTAGACACCTTCGGTCAAATTCAGGAAATCCGAACTTATTACGAGTTTGCGTCTGTTGATAATGACCGCTATGTTGTCGATGGAGAATACCGACAAACCATGGTGTCGACGCGTGAACTTAACTCAGACAACCTTCCAAACCAGTCCTGGATCAACGAACATCTGCAGTACACGCATGGTTTCGGCGTGGCACTCGGACCGGTGAATCAAGTTACTCAGGAAGGATTGCCGGTTTTATTCATTCAAGATCTCCCACCAACATCCCGTACTGACTTGTCAGTCGATCAGCCCAGCATCTATTTTGGTGAATTATCGAACAATTACGTCGTCGTCAACACCAACACGGATGAGTTTCACTACCCGGAGGGAGACGACAACGTTTCGACCCGCTACGACGGCACGGGCGGTCTCGAACTTGGGGGGATGTTGCGCCGTTTGCTATTTAGTTTGCGCTTTCAATCCTACGAAATCTTGGTGAGTGGCCAATTAAACAGTGACAGCCGTCTTATTTTTCATCGCAACATCTCAGATAGAGTTGCTACCATCGCTCCTTTCTTACGTTACGATGCAGATCCTTATCTTGTTATCGCAGATGGACGTCTCTATTGGATGAGAGACGCATACACGGCCACCGGTGATTACCCATACTCCACCCCCGCAGGGAACGGTATTAATTACATTCGCAACTCGGTCAAAATCGTAATCGATGCATACAACGGGGATACAACTTTCTATCTCGCAGAACCGAACGACCCTCTTGGAGTAACGCTCGGCAAGATCTTTCCTGACTTTCTGCAACCGCTTGACTCCATGCCTGAATCACTTCGAAGCCACATTCGGTACCCAGAGGGAATTTTCGCTTTGCAGAGCGCCATGTATGCAACTTTTCATATGACGAACCCGGCGGTTTTTTATAACCGAGAGGATGACTGGGAAGTGCCAGTTATCGACAATGAGCAGATGGAGCCCTATTACACCATCATGCGACTTCCTGGAGAAGAACGTGCAGAATTTATTCAGATGTTACCGTTCACACCAAGGGGAAGAAATAACCTGGCCGCATGGTTCATAGCACGTAGTGATGGTGAAAACTACGGCAAGATGCAAGTTTTCCAGTTTCCTAAACAAAAATTGGTGTTTGGTCCCTCACAGATCGTGGCTCGGATTAATCAAGACGAAGAAATTTCTCCACAAATCACTCTTTGGAATCAACAAGGTTCAGAGGTGATCCAAGGAACGTTGCTTGTTATTCCAATCGAGGAAGCGCTGCTGTACATCAGGCCGTTGTACTTACGGTCCTCGGGTGGGCGCATTCCCGAATTACGTCGCGTTGTTGTGGCCTATCAGAACCAGATTGTCATGGAGGAAACCCTCGATCAGGCCCTTGAGCGTCTTTTTGGCAATAATTCGACGTCTCCACCTCAAGGAAACCCAACGACTCTTGTCGCGGAAACAATAGACAACGCTAATCCAGTAAGTTCATTAGCAGTGGTAACCGGACAGGACTCCTCTTATAGTGAACTCGCAAACCAGGCACAAGGTCACTATTCGCGCGCGCTTGACGCGCAACGTCAAGGTAATTGGTCGTTGTACGGCGACGAAATCGAACAGCTTGGACAAGTGCTAGAAGAATTACAAGAAAGTGATAGCAGTCAAAACTAGTGGAGATCACCGAGATGAATAACCTCAGAAATTACGTAGCATTTGCCTGCGTCGCAACTTTGGGACTGGGACTCAGCGCATGTAGTTCGCCGGAACCCGAACCAATTGAACCGACCCCGGGTCTCACTGCCTTCACAAGCGCCCGCCTTATCGTCGGAAATGGCGACAGCATTGAAAACGGCACGATGGTCGTTCGTGACGGTCGCATTGAAGCTATCGGTTCAAGTGAAAACGTTACTGTACCTGAGGACGCGTTAACCGTCGATCTTTCTGGGCGAACAGTTACACCCGGCTTGGTTAACGCACACGGACACGTCAACAACGTACGTGGACTTGAAGCTGACCCCTCGTTCTACACAGAAGATCATGTCGCAAGTCAACTCGCGCTCTATGCGCGCTATGGTGTGACAACTGTCGTCAGTCTCGGGGGTGATGGGCCCGAAGGAATCGCCGTCCGTGATCGGGAAAGCACGGACTTGACTCACGCCCGTCTTCGCGTTGCAGGTCCTGTCATCGTTGCGGACTCAACAGAACAAGCTACCGAACGAGTAAACGCGGCAGCCGATATGAATGTTGATTACATCAAGATCCGTGTTGACGATAACCTCGGTAGTAGCCAAAAAATGTCGCCTGATATTTATAAGTCCGTTATCGAAACAGCCCACTCTCGCGGGCTAAAGCTCACCGCGCATCTCTACTATTTAGACGATGCAAAAGAACTTCTCGAGTCCGGCGCCGATTTCGTAGCACATAGCGTGCGAGACCTTCCTGTCGACGATGAACTTATTGAACTTCTGAAGACAGATGATACTTGTGTGTGTCCAACATTGATGCGTGAAGTCTCAACTTTTATTTACGAGGAACGTCCGGATTTCTTTGACGACCCCTTCTTCACCAGCAATGCTGACCCCTCTGTTCTTGCCGCACTGGAAACCCCGGAATACCAAGAGCGAATCCAGAACAGTCAGAGCGCTCAAACTTATAAAGCTCAGCTTGAAGTCGCAAAGCAAAACGTAAAAGCTCTGTCTGATGCCGGTATTCGTATCGCAATGGGAACAGACACAGGGCCAGCGGGACGATTTCAGGGTTACTTTGAACATGGGGAACTGGCTCTAATGGTCGAATCTGGCCTGACTCCCATGCAAGCAATTGTGGCCTCCACTGGCGACGCTGCCGACTGTATGGGACTCGAGGAAATCGGGACACTTTCGGCAGGCAAGTGGGCTGACTTTGTCGTGTATACCGGAAACCCGGCAACCAACATTGCTGACAGCCACACCATCGAATCAGTCTGGATCGCCGGAAATACGGTGCCGGGTGCTGGAAATTAGAACGGTGTGAAGCTTAAGTTTTCGGAAAGCCTGCCGCACGAGTGACGGCTATCATTTGCTCCACATGCCGCAGCGTGTGGTAGGCAATAAAGAGCAGCCACTGGTAAGCATTAAGCGTTCCATATACGGGGCGCCGGTGGTCAGCTGTATGCGCTTTCAGAGGCTTACCCGTTTCCAGAGCAAATTGTAGCGAAACATCTCGGTGCCCTTGGAAGATACGAAGTGCGTAGGCTGGCTCAACGCCACCAACCGGCAACACAGCATTTGGGGCGTCTCGTCTTGTCGATCGATCAAGGAGTTTTTCTTTAAGTAAACTTTCTTTGTCTGCCGTTGCTTCTTCCCAGTTCGGATTCGCCTCTGAAACAAGCGCACTTGTAACCTGTCCGAACAGTATTGGCTCCACAAGTCCCAAGTGTTCGACATTATCCCCGATACTCCAACTATTCTCATTTTGTTGAAAAGTCCACTGAACAGCGGAGAGTCGTGCGGTTGAGGCAATCACCTTATCGCGAGACTCACTGAGAAGCTCCACTAGGTGGTCGCGCTCCGATTGGTTCATCAAGGCCTTACTCACAAACCCGTTACTCCACGTTTTTGCCAGTACCGAACGAGTCCCAACCAGCACTGGTCAAGTGGTGCCGCTGTGTTATAGAGATTGGTCTCGTGACTGGGGATGTGCCGAGCAAGATAAACCCTGATCTGGTCAAGAAATCGCTGCTGTTGGTCAGCATCGCTCCCACCAGATTCTAAGCACTCCCTCGACGTTTTTTTTAGCGCATCCATATGCACCAAAAGTGCATCCAAGTGGTCTTCAGAATCCTCATGCGGTCCATAGTGCGTCAAAAACAGCGTCGGGGCATGCCATTGCCGGACCGTTTCAATACTCTTTTTCCATAATTCGAGATCTATGTCAGGCGGTGGTGTCGGTGGCAACACGAACAACCCTTGTCCTGTCCGAACACCGGCAACATCACCAACGAAAGCAACGCCGCTTGAGCGATCCAAATAACTCACATGGTGTGAGGCATGTCCTGGGGTGTAAGCAACATCGAAATCTCGACCCGTGACTCCAATCCGTTCCCCACCAGAAATCGCACGTACATTTTTTTCTGGCACTGGAAGAAATGGCCCCCACAAAGCATCCATTTCGTCACCATAGAGACGTGTCGCACTCGCCAACAACTTTGAAGGATCGATTAGATGACGGGCTCCTCGTTCATGCACATAGACTGTAATTTCGGGGTTTTCCTCAAGTAGCGTTCCAGTTGCGCCTGCATGGTCGAGATGGATATGAGTGATAAGAACTGTCCTCACATCACTAATTTCAATACCCGACTCTATCAATTCAGCCCGGAGTCGACCAAGGCATGACGTAGGTCCCGGATCAACCAACGTAACCCCAGCAGCACTCCGAATAACAGCTGTTGCAATCACCCTCGGCCGCCCACGATGCATCAAATCTGCGTACGAAATATTGTGCGTTAACGCTTCCATACAGGCCGTAAAGTTTACTACGGTGGCTGGTCTCCATTCACGGCGGCACGCTGTCAATTATTGTAGAGACCTGGAAACACCTTGCCTCTTTACACTGGTCTCAGTACGCTGGATAACTAACGGTGAAAACGTGGGAAACCTCATAAGTAATAACTAATAAGCAGAAACACCGGTTTTCAGGTTTATGGTCGACCAGCAGTCCGATAGTTCGGTAATCGAAAAACAGCAGGACAAAACTGCTACGCCAAAGCAATATCGGGTCTATTTGATCAATGACGATTACACAACTATGGAATTTGTCGTTGCTGTCCTTGAAAACATTTTCCAGAAGAGCCCTGCAGAAGCCTTTCGATTAATGATGCAAGTTCACACTCAAGGTCGAGCCGTCTGCGGTATTTACACGTTTGAAATCGCCGAAACAAAAGTTACTACGGTTCGTGCCCAAGCAGCGAAAGAAGGTTTTCCACTACAAGCTGACTTCGAAGAAGATCAGTAAAACACGTAATTTGCTACGTTAAAGGACTCGTATGTTTAGCGCCTCTCTAGAATTGATTCTCAACGTTGCCTACCGGGAAGCAGCGTCTCGACGCCACACACACCTCACACTAGAACACTTACTTTACGCCTTGGCACACGACCCAGAAGGCGAACGGATTTTAGCTGCTTGCGGCACAGATTTACCCGTTTTACGCCGAACACTTGACGAGTTTCTCGGCACACTGGAGACGTTCGCACGAGGGGAAAAATCCCAAGAACCAGCCCAAACACTAGGCTTCCGACGAGTTCTGCAAACGGCTGTTCTCCACGTACAAAGTGCTGGCAAGGATGAAGTGCGGTCTGGAGATGTTCTCGCGGCCGTGCTGCAACAACCAAAAGCCTACGCCGCACAAGTAATTGAATCCCAAGGAGTGACACGACTAGACATACTCAATTACATCTCTCACGGTATTTCCAAGGTCAACCCTGGATCAAATCAATCGATCGAAGACGACGAATCCGCCGAGGCTGGCTTTGGCGAAGAAAGCTCTTCCACCGTACAAGATCCACTCACTGAATATGCCGTTAGTCTTTCCGATCGCGCTCGCGCCGAGAAACTCGATCCACTAATTGGCCGTACTCTGGAATTACAAAGAACGCTGGAGATTTTGTGTCGGCGACGTAAGAACAACCCTATATTTGTCGGCGAAGCTGGTGTAGGGAAAACCGCTCTAGCAGAAGGACTCGCCGCCCGGCTACTCGAAGAAAACGTTCCGGCACGACTCGCTGGCGCCGAGGTATTCTCCCTTGATACTGCAGCTTTACTTGCTGGCACTCGATTTCGTGGTGACTTCGAAGAAAGGTTTAAAGCCGTAATCTCAGCGCTCGCCAACCACCCAATGCCCATTCTTTTTATTGATGAAATACACGCAACCGTCGGTGCTGGTGCTACAACTGGCGGAACTATGGATTTAGCGACCTTGATTAAACCAATTCTTAGTGCTGGCGATTTACGCGTCATTGGCTCGACAACATTTGAAGAGTTCAAGCACATCGAAAAAGATCGAGGACTTGCGAGGAGACTGCAAAAAGTCGTTGTTGAAGAACCCTCGGTAGAAGAAACAACGCGTATTTTAGAAGGGCTGCGCCCTCAATACGAATCGCATCATCTCGTTATATTTGGTACCGATACGGTGTCTACGGCTGCAACTTTAGCTAAACGCCACCTCAGAGACGTTCACCTTCCCGATAGTGCCATCGATGTCATCGACGAAGCCGCTGCCGCG
>CAYFJM010000072.1:0-8303 GCA_964343415.1 uncultured Vicinamibacteraceae bacterium
TCGCCTCCCTCAACATCGATGACGTAGATCTGAAGTGAACCCGACCCGAACGATTGGGCCAAACATACCCCACTTACCACCACAAGAAGTAGGGCAATCAGTCGGAGGGGAAAGATGATCCCTTTCTTAGGCAAGAAGGCTGTCGATGACGTTGCCATGTACATCGGTCAACCGAAAATCTCGGCCCTGAAACTGAAAGGTTAATTTGGTGTGGTCGATACCTAACAAATGCAGCATCGTTGCGTGTAAATCGTGGATGTGTACAGGGTCGGCAGCAACGTTATAGCCAAAGTCGTCTGACTCACCGTATGTGATCCCTGGTTTCGCCCCGCCACCTGCCATCCAAATCGTGAAACACCGTGGATGGTGGTCGCGACCATAGTTATCTTCAGTCAGTACACCCTGCGAATACGGCCCTCGTCCAAATTCGCCACCCCACAGAACTAAGGTGTCGTCCAACATGCCACGTTGTTTGAGGTCCTGTACCAATGCTGCTTGAGCCTGGTCCACATCCTTCGCCTGCCGTTCAATACTTCGTGGCAATCGGGTGTGATGATCCCACCCGCGGTGGAACAACTGAATAAATCGAACGTCTCGTTCGGCTAATCTTCGCGCCAGTAAACAGTTCCGGGCAAATGTCCCTGATTGTCGAGAATCCTCCCCGTAGAGCTCAAAAATACTGTCTGGTTCATCGGATAAGTCTGTGAGTTCCGGAACAGAAGATTGCATGCGGTACGCCATTTCATACTGCGCAATGCGTGTGCTGGTTTCAGGATCTCCAAACTCTTCTTCTTTTTGTCGGTTAAGTTTCTCAAGATCATCAAGAAATCGACGCCGCGTCCCTTCATCAACACCAGGGGGATTTGACAGATAGAGCACCGGATCCCCTGTCGCAAGAAATTTCACACCTTGATATCGACTCGGCAAGAATCCGCTGCCCCACAGGCGATCATAGAGTGGCTGTCCAGCCTGCGCGGATCCTTTGGACACCATCGCCACAAAGGTCGGTAGATCACTATTCATCGTTCCGAGCCCATACGACAACCACGCCCCAATACTGGGCCGCCCGGCAAGCTGCGCACCCGTCTGAAAGAATGTAATCCCCGGATCGTGGTTAATAGCTTCCGTGTGCATCGACTTGATAAAGCACAGATCGTCAACGATTTTGGCCGTATGCGGCATCAGTTCACTGACCCAGGCTCTCGACTCTCCGTGCTGCGCAAACTTAAATAACGATGGAACGAGAGGGAAACTAGTCTGTGACGCCGTCATCGCCGTCAAGCGCTGCTCACCACGCACAGATGGCGGCAGGTCCGTGCCACGCATCTCCGCAAGTTTCGGCTTGTAGTCCCACAACTCATGCTGCGACGGCGCACCGGATTGAAAGAGATAGATGATCCGTTTCGCTTTGGGCGCAAAATGCGGTAACCCTGGCAACCCCCCGACAGCCTCAGGAACTTGAGCAAGCAGTTCCTCGTTGTAGAGGGTCGCAAGCGCTGCCGCGCCGATTCCAGAACTAGACAACTCAAGAAATCGGCGACGTGTAAGCAATTTTTCAAGCGGATCCATAGCCTATTCCTTTGTAATTGTTCCATCGAGGTTCAAAATCAAGCTAGCCGTCATCGTGTAAGACGCCAACTCTGCGACATCTAGGGTTTCGTTACGCGGAGATTCCCCCATGCTAATCAGATCAAGTGCGGCTTGCCGGTTGTTCTGGTAATGCGCCAAATTTTGCTCAAATCCATCAAGTAATACCGCCTGCGCCCCTGGTTGTGGACGATGGGCCGTTGCTGCGCGATACCCGTAGGCCAACCGCTCCTCCGGTGTTGTACCACCGCTTGTGATCATGCTCTCAGCCAGCCGGCGCGCGGCTTCGATGTATGTCACATCGTTCATAAGATTCAACGCCTGCAGGGGCGTATTCGTCCGACCCGTGCGAACAATACAAGTCTCGCGCGTAGACGCATCAAACGTCATCATGGTCGGAGGACCAAGCGTCCGTTTCCAAAAGGTGTACAGGCTACGTCGGTAAAGATCATCGCCCTCGGCTTCGACATAGTCCCCGTAACCGCCCTCGACCATATCGGCCCACAAACCTTCCGGTTGATACGGCTTCACGGATGGCCCGCCAACTTTTTCGACCAATAAACCCGAGACTGCCAGTGCTTGGTCACGGATCATTTGCGGTTGTAATCGGAGCCGTGGCCCACGAGCGAGTCGTCGATTCTCCGGGTCTGCCTCGAATTCTCCCGCCGTGACAGGCGAGGCTTGCCGGTATGTGGCGCTCGTCACAATCGCACGCTGTATCGCTTTTACATCCCAACCAGAATCAATAAAGGTCGTTGCCAACCAATCGAGTAGTGCAGGGTGACTGGGGAATTCGCCTTGCGTCCCAAAATTCTCAGAAGTTTTGACGATGCCCGTCCCAAAGTACATCTGCCAAAAGCGATTGACGGTTACCCGAGCCGTTAAGGGATGCTGGGGGTCAACAAGCCATCGCGCCAACGCCAACCGGTTGGCCGGGCCATCCTGCGGAAGCGGCGGCAGAACCGCGGGGACGCCAGGGCTTACCGGCTCAGCTGGATTGTCATACGCACCACGGTCCAACCGAAACGTCGGTCGTCGCGGCTCCATTTCCTCCATCACCATAACCGTCGGGAAACTTTCCCACAGTGCGTCGCGTGCTCGCTCAAGCGCAACGACGTCACGCCACGCGGTCTGAATGGCTTGCGGTGCATATTGATCCAAGAAACAGAGATAAAGCTTGTCACGCTGGGCTGCGGTCCGGTCACCCGGCGCCATCGCCACAATCTCACTGATCGTTTCCACAGTTGCGACAACCGCGGCCTGCTCAGCCGTCAACACCTTCGTATAAATACGTACGTCATCAATGTGACCTTGAAACCGAGGCTTTTCGGATCCACTGGCCCCGATCCTTAGCGGGTATCTCTGAGGCAATCGGTTGCCGACCAAATCAAGCAACCCTGTCAACTCCTTGGAGCTACCGTCAATATAAACGCGCATGCCTTCGGGAGTTTTCGATCCGTCGTACGTCGCAACTACATGCTGCCACTGATTCAACTCAATCTCGTCAACAGTTTCTGCCGAGACACCATCATCGAGAATACGCGTTGACAAATTTAGACGAACTTTTCCGTCTTCAAGATACAGACCCCAGCCAACTTCACCCTGGTCGCCTCCATTTGCACGGGAAACAATAACGCCATTGGTCGCTGTGGGATAGATCCATGCTGCGACAGACCACTTATCGTCGTATCCAACATTGGGATGATTACCGGCGTTCACAAACCGCTGCCCATCAAAACTTGCGGCAGCCCCCACCCGACCTTCTACAAATCGAGGCGATCCTTCTTCCAGCACTGCCGTCACCGGTTCGGCCGGTTGCACAAGACCAGCAATGTTGCCATCAAAAGGATGATGCGCAACCAGTTGGTCTGTAAGAGACCAGTCAATCGGAAGAGAAGCCGCTAACGACGCTTCCCACTCCGCTTGTGCTGTCTGCGAATCCGACGCCATGGCAGCAAAGGCTTCTCGCGCCTCGTGTAATTTGTCGTCGAGTGCGGCTAGTTGCGCTTCTTGATCAGTCGTCGGAGCCGTAATCAGTGGTGGTGAGTTCACGTACTTGAAGGCTTTCCCACGCTCTGGAACATTATTGAAGTGGGCGTAGAACTCGTAAAACTCTTTCTGGCTGAGCGGGTCAAACTTGTGGTCGTGGCATCGCGCACAGCCAAGTGTCAAACCCAGCCACACCGTTGACGTCGTCTGCACACGGTCCACGGCGTATTCAACAAGAAATTCCTCCTCGACAATACCACCCTCACCGTTCTGACTGTGGTTGCGATTAAACGCGGTCGCAATCCGTTGATCCCGCGTCGGATTCGGCAACATATCGCCGGCAATTTGCTCGATCGTAAATTGATCGAACGGCATGTTGTTGTTATAGGCATCAATCACCCAATCACGCCACCGCCACATCGACCGCTCTCCGTCCGTCTGGTACCCATTGGTATCGGCGTACCGTGCCGCATCGAGCCACTCAACCGCCATGCGCTCACCATATCGTTGAGAGCCCAACAAACGGTCTACCGCCTGCTCATACGCGTCGGGAGCATCGTCATTAAGAAACGCCGTAATTTCTCCTTCCGTCGGCGGTAATCCTGTCAAGTCCAAAGTCACACGCCGTAGTAAGGTAATGCGATCGGCTTCTTCCGACGGCGTGAGCCCCCCTGCTTCGAGTTGCGCCAACACAAATTGGTCGATTGGGTTACGCACCCAGTCGACATCGGTCACTGGAGGTAATGGGGATCTTTCCGGTGGAATGAACGCCCAGTGCGACTGCCATTCAGCCCCTTGATCAATCCAGAGTCGAATAGTTTCGGCTTCGCTTTCGGTAAGCGCCTCTCCACCACGTGGCATACGCAACGCTGCATTGGTTTCGATGATGCGTTGATACAAGAGACTCCCTGCAGCATCACCTGGGATCACAGCGGCTCCGCCAAACCCCTCCCGGTCCCCGTGGATTCCATCTTCAATGTCGAGTCGCAGTCCGCGTTGCCGTCCCTGTTCATCTGGCCCGTGACACGCGAAACAACGCTGCGAAAGGATCGGGCGGACTTCGCGCTCAAAGTCGACCGTTCGTTCTGCCACGTCAACAGCCATTGCCACCGCGGCGCCCCACACTGCTCCGTCGTCAATCCAGCGACGCACCGTTTCAATCTCCGCATCACTCAGTGAAAGCCCTGTTGAGACGGGAGGCATCCGCCCAATAGCCTCGTCCGTTGTTAAACGCTGAAACAGCGTGCTCGCATCAGCATCGCCAGGAACCACGTGCGTCTCGAGAAACGTATCGGTGTCAAGGCGCAGGTCGGCCTGTCGTGCGCGCTCGTTTGAGCCATGACAATTAAAACAAGCCCGCGAGAGAATGGGCCGAATCTCTGTGTTGTACTCAGAAGTTGCTACCTGGCTCTGAGCCACAACGGTCGTCGGCTCATTGATCAAACTTCCGATCACACTCAAGGCCAGAATACCGACCAAGAGCACAAAAGTACGCCTAAATATGGTCCTGTTCAGCATCGTAGAAACTTCTCCTACGCTGATCCTAGGTATGTAGGGCACACGAGGCAACCCTCAATTCACCTGATGCCAGGGAAAAGGAAGATTTATTTGAATTGCCTAGTAAAAAGCCGCTCTTGCTTGCTAGTCCCAAGCAAAATCAAAGTGGTTCCAGGGGTAAGTCTCCCTAGATTGTTTAAGTCCGTGTTCACCACTCCATCCTTCTCGACAGCAACCACGGCAAGGCCTGTCTTTGCTGTAATCCCAGTATCAGATAATTCGAGGTCTTCAAGAGATGCTGGTAGCGGTAGAGACATGGCCTGAACGTCATGGTCCAGCAACACATGGTCTCGTCCCTCGACATACGAATCGATGACCTTAGCTCCAAGTGCCGCAGAACTAAATGCAAAATCCGCACCAGCCCGGTGGATAGCTTCAAGATTTCGAGTCTCGGAAATTCGGCTCACAATACGTAAATCTGATTTAAGGCGACGGCAATAAATCGTAAGGTAGATGTTCATCGCATCGTCGCCGGTGGTCAATAAGACGGACGAGGCCTGTTCAAGACCGGCGAGGGTTAACGTGGTCCGCTCATTCGCATCACCAATCGTTACACCATCAGCCATTTCTCTTACGCGCGCACATGCCTCCTCGTCGCGATCAAGCACATGCACCGTTAACCCCCGTGTCTTGAGTATTCGTAAAGCCGCGGTCCCTACGGTCCCAGCGCCAATGACAAGCACGCTGTTTTGGTCAGTAGTTTCTTTTTGTGACAAAACCTTGTTTACGGTCACGAGTTGTGGCGCGGTTCCGACAGTCACGATGATGCTGTCCTCTTCTATCTTCGTATACGGATACGCCGAAACAAATCTTCCACGTTGCCAGACACCAACAATATTCGCGCCTGTTTGATCTCGCAAACCCGTCTCGGCGACCGTTTGACCGCTCAACGAAGTATTCCGAGCTACAAATTCGGCAACCTGCAGTCCTTTCACCGAACCGATGATGTCCGCACTGCCAACACCTGCGCTGGCACGTGTGGCTAGAAATTCTCCAAGCCGCGCGAACGGCGCATACACATATGTACACCCACTAAATTCGAGTATGTCTGTAGAGTCTTCGTCTTCAACCAACCCAACAATCGGGACATCGGCACACACCTCACGAACAGTCAGTGCGATATTGGTGTTTAAAGTGTCTTCACAATTTGCGACAACAAATCTAGCCTGCTTCGCAAAAACTTGTTCATAGGTCTCACGCGAATCGAGATTGGCGTTAACGACCTTTATGCCGTCGTTCTTTAATTGTCGGGCCTCCTGTTCGTCAGGTTCTACTACGACGTACGGAACCCCAGTTAAAGCAAGCCGTTCGATCAAACCAGACGCAATTGGGCCATAACGCGTGATGATTACATGGTCGGAAATAGGTTCCGGAAGACGGTCCGGAATGTTTTGCCGCATCCGTGACTCTAACCAGGGCCCATAGATAACCCGGATGAAAATGGCCGGTAAGATGACAAGCAAAAGCGGGATACCTGACCCGAGGACAATCAGCGAAAACAAGCGCCCCACATCACTTTCAAAGACAACATCGCCAAAGCCGACCGTGCTCATCGTCACAACCGTCCAGTAGAACGCTGTAATCCAGGAATGCGACCGGCCTTCGACCTCCACCATGATGAACTGGAAAACCGCAGTAAATAGCACCACAACACACATCAGAAAAACTACAAACCAAGCGAGTGTGCTAAGCCTCTTGCGGAAGTCACCACCGATATTGACGATCTCCGTGAAAAAGCTTCTGTCTGCGCTCATATTTACTGTTCCAGTACCTATCTATCGGCAGGTCTTGAATATTTCTTGCCACTTTGAGGACTGGTTTTGGTTTTTCGATGTTTTGAATGCATTTGATGACTAAGCAGACTTTTATCTAAACTTTTACTTGATAATTTGTTCGTATGTTTTCTTTCTACAAAAACCTTGGCCTGACCGTATGCCTGTTTGCGCTGAGCACTGTCGTTGTGTCTGGGCAAACGAGCACAATCGACGGCGTTGTGGTCGACCCGCAAGGGGGCAGTCTGATTGGCGTAACCGTCTCGGCATCGTCATCGGCCCTAAGTGAGCCTGTCGTTGCAATCACAGATGCGAGTGGTAGATTTCGGTTGGATTCACTGCCGTCAGGAACTTACCGCGTTCTCATCTCTCTAGATGGTTTTGATCCGCAACGGCTTGACGGAATAAGACTCGACAATGGCACGATCACTCTCGACATAACGCTCGGTCTGGCGCCATTTGCGGAACAGGTTCGTGTTGTCGGGGTCACACCACTGTTAGGGTCAGCGATCCCACGCACTCGTGTACCGGCCGCGGTCTCCGTCATCAACAGCAACGAAATCGAATCACGTTCTTCATCATCGATCGCTGAACTCTTGAATGAACGTCTTGGCGCGGTCTCGCTGGAAGGCGCGACCACAAACCTACATCAACCGACTTTGCGATTTCGCGGGTTCACCGCGTCCCCATTACTCGGCCTCCCTCAAGGCATTGCGGTCTATCAAAATGGCGTTCGTGTGAACGAGCCTTTCGGCGACACGGTGCAATTTGATCTGATGCCCCAATTTGCCGTTGACCGAGCTCAACTCAGTGCCGGCGCCGACCCGACCTATGGATTGAACGCCCTTGGCGGAGCGTTGGCACTGCGACTCAAGAACGGATTCGACAACCCGGGGTTTCGCGCGGAGTTTTCGGGCGGATCATTCGGTCGCATGACGGGAACAGCAGAGTACGGTATGAACAAGGGGGACTGGGGCCTCTATGTCGGGACCACACACTTTGACGAAACCGGGTGGCGTGTTCAATCACCATCTCAAATCACCCAGGCCGTCGCCGATGTCGCATTCCGTTCTGGACGGACCGACGCGGGCATCACGGTCACCTACGCCGATACAAGTCTCAACGGTAATGGTGCGGCCCCGGTGGAGTTACTCGCATTTGATCGGTCAGCCGTGTTTACGTTTCCTGACATTACCAACAATCGCCTCGGATTTCTCCAAGGACGCTACAACCTTGTTGCGAATTCGATGTGGTCAATACAGGCATCGGCCTACGCCAGAAAGCTCGACCGCCAGACACTCAATGGCGATGAAGCAGAATTCGGCGTCTGCGACGACGACGCCCTTCCAGCAGGCGCGCCCGCCGATACATTGTGCCATGGCGATGACGATGACGATG
>CAYFJM010000073.1:0-8251 GCA_964343415.1 uncultured Vicinamibacteraceae bacterium
GCTCGTCCATCGCCCGGTCCTCTGGGCCATCGGGGACTCCGCGCATCCGCCGCGACGGTAGCGAACGTCGTTCTCTCCCAACTGGAGTAAAGGGGATGCGCCCGGTCGATGGCGAGACGACCAGCGACGTCCGTTCGTCGAGCAGTGGGTCGTCGACGATCGATTCGGTCGCTCCACCGTCGCCGAATTCGACGTCGGCGCTCAACGCGGCGTCGAGTCCCTGACGAAATGCGGTCTGCAGTCGCTCGAGAAACGCCTCGGCGTCCGCGCCGGTGATGGTGGGTCGGTCTTCGTACCCTTCCGGACGCTCCAACGGTGTCATGGTGGCGAGCTGCCAGGTTCCTTCAAAACTCGGGGTTCCCCAGGCGGTACGCGGAGTGTCGGCGCCAGGTTCTGGCTGGGCGTCGGCCCAGTCCGGGATAGCTATGGTTGCGGCAACCAGAATGAGGCAGACGGTCCGTGCCATGGACATATTGTCGCCGAAATACATCTAAAAGCTATTCAGTTTTTCTTCTCTTGTTCTGCTTGAGCTTCAATGGCTCTTTGACCACGAAGTGCACCGATCATGCTGTAGTTTCCTTCGTGGCATGCGTATTCATAAAGCTGGTCACTGCTCTCTCTGATGAATGAGAATTCACCGCGCCAGGGCTCCGTATAGTATGTGGGATCATCAACTGAATACTGATAATTCAGTTCGGTCTCAGACGTTCGGGTGAAGCGCTCTGTGACGTGGGCTTCACTGCTTATTAGCATGGGGCGGGCGGTAGAGGCGCGTTCCGGATTTGTATCACTGTAATGAGTCGTTTCTACCACTAGGGTGTCACCCTCCCAACGCCCAACAGAGTATCCACCAAAGCTTCTGATCGCATCTGGGCGACTCTGTCCGTTCATATAAATGACTCGTCGCCCACCAACTTCTTCACTGACGATCGCGATTGTGTCAGCGGTCTGAATAAAGCCATGGAACAACTGATACATAAAACCACGCATGGGCGGTGATCCCCAAGCTTCTGTACAGCGCTCCACGCCAGGCCTTTGTTCGGGGCCATCGTAACCAATCCCCTCGAAGTAAGCATGGGCGGATCTTTGAGCACCGAGTTCGTTATAGGGCAGGACACCATTTTCTGGGTCAACAATTACAGAGCTACGGTATTCACCATTGACCACGGTCAGAACCGGCGGTCCGAGTCTGTCAATATCTGGGTCGGCATTTCCCTCCAAACTGCGAGCAACCGATTGGGCGAATCCGGCCGCCCGCTCAGGTGACAGTACGAGAGGGAGTCCTTCGGGGCGTTCGAGCATGGTATGGAATCTGGTACTCCAGACACCCTGAAAGTCGGGGCGACCGTGCTTTGTTCTGGGTACTTTGTAAGTGTTGTCAGTGTTCGATGACTGCGCAAAGCTCCAGCTACTGCAAAGGCAGGCGATGAACGTGATAGTTAACACACGAGCAGACATGGTTTTAACCTCTGTTTAGGCTCCCGTACGCGACAGCCGGTCAGCTACATTCCTGAACCGTAAGTCAACGCCCAGTTAAGCGAGGCGTCAAACAGGCGATGGCCGTCTTTGGTCATCCGATGATAGGTGCCAAGGTCGTTGTTGTTTTCGGTGAAGAGCGAGATGCGTAAGTTTGGCGAGGGTGAGCCGTCGAAGAGCGCATCGCCTGGGAGAATGAAGTAGATCGATTGGGCTTCAGGGTAATCCGGAAGAGCGGCCACAGAATGGACTCCTGGTGCCAACACCTCACTCACGGCCCAGTTGATCTCAGCGGGGATGGTGTAGACGGTAACGCGACCAGACAGTCCTGCCGCCAACGGGTGTGAGGGATCCACGATGACGATATCGGTCTCGTCTGGGATGGAGCCGAAGTGGCCGACTTCTACCTCACCGGTCGGATTTTCAACGGTACCCCCGGCACCTCCCTCTGGCGAGCCGGGGTCGACACTCTGACTGTCCGGGTCCACGAATTGTAACTCATCCTGCAGGAATGCCTCCATGTTGATGATCGGCGTTGACGTTGCAGTGAGTTTGGTGGAGACCGCGGTAGAGCCCACCGACTCGGGGACGATTATCAAGTCCACCGCGTCGGCCGCCGCCTGCATTTCAGCCTCATCGGTGTCATCAGGCATCATGGTGACGTGGTGTCCCAAGTCGAGACGAAGATGGAGCTCGAGCGAGCGGTCGTCAAGGCTCGTGCATTTGGTGTAGGTGCCGTTTTCGTCCCCGCAAACAATCAGGATATTCATATTACCTGGGGCGGGTTGCTGGCCGAATGCCGGTGGCGCTGCAAGAGCGATTGAGAGCCCGACAGCGCTAAGCGTTAACGTGTGTGTTCTATTCATTGCATCCTCCCGAACTCATAGTCTAGCGCGATCCGACATAGGGGTCAGCAGTTAGCGCCAGTCAGCGGTAGTCGAAACCGCGATGTGGCTATTTGCTAGTTTTGTACCGTCATTTGCGCTCGATTTACGTCGCGGGATTATGCGGGAGACTTTTTGTCGGTAAAGACAACGCCTCCGCATCGGTGATTACCGATTACGCAAAACCATTCCCCTAAATGTTTTCACGAAATAGTTAAGGCTTTATTTGATCGAACAAGTAGAAAAACGTGTCGCGAGTCAGAAGTATTCTAGGTTAGCCGGCAGTTCTTCTTATGGCATTGATGAAACTCTGCTTGTAGCATTCAGTGCAGTTTTCATATTCCCCGCAACAGACCACGTCCACCAGGGGCTGTTCCAAAGCTTTGTAATTCGAAATGACGTGCGTCTGTGTTTCGTAGGCGTCAGTGGACAATTTCACACACGTAACTTCACGGGTAACCGTATTATTGCTACCGCTCAGCTTCGCTTCATAGCGGAGTGGCGGTGTGTATTCACCTCTGGAGGCCGCCTCTATCAGGCGTTTGTAATGGCCAAACAAGGCAGTGGGTGACTGAGCTGAATTTGTCACTCGAGTCTGTGTCTTTTGTTTTAGATAGCTCAGAAAACTACTCGGTATCTTTCGGCCGACGAAGCGCTTGATCATCCCTTGTGGCAGGACGGCCAGGTGTGGCGCGAGTTCTACTGCATCTTTCAGCACGCCTGCACGGGACCACTCCATGGAATTCTGATGAATAGATATCGAGGGTGTGACGAACGGGATCACAATACCGGTATCGCCGCCTTCTTCAGGACCCTGACTAAACAACTCTTTGAAGTTGTTCACAAAATTTATACCGTAAGCATTCTCTAATTTAAGAAGATGGTCGCAAAGTTTTTTAACGGGGCGCGGATGCCCGGCTTCTAGCGAGAGAATGTCAGCCGGTCGTAAACTGGCGTGATATGCGCATTCATCGATTGACCACCCTCGTTCAACTCGCAGTGTCTTCAGGTACTGCGACAAGCGCCAGGTTGGCACGATTACACCGGTAGAGGACATGTCTTGGGTTTTAGGCTAATTCCTCAAAGTTGTTTTACTAGAATAGATATGCAGGCGCTGTGATTCAAGTCGGAACGAGACGTTACTGAATGAGGTGTGTTTTGTAGGTGCAGTTAGTAGTCTAATGTTCTGTGTTTTCGTGCTGCATTCCAGGGTCAGGAGAGTCAGATGCGACAAGTTCTTTGCGTAATTATGTTGGTCGTGGTGGGGAGTGTAATGTTCGCTCAAGAACCACCAGCCTATATGCTTGCGAAACTAACTATCACGGATCAGGAGACCTACGGAAACTATCGAGCCGGCTTTGCGAGTGTCTTTCAGCGCTATGGTGGTGAGATTTTGGCGGCCAGCGGGGAACCGACGGTGCTGGAGGGGGAGTGGGAAGCCACGATCACGGTGCTGATCCGGTTTGACTCGAGAGATGAGGCACTCGGGTGGTACAACTCGGATGACTACCAGGAACTCGTCCGTATCCGTCAGTCGGCATCGACTGGTGAGTTTATTTTGATAGATGGGCGATAGCTTTTTTGTAAGAGTTGGCTGCTTGCTATAACAGGCTGGCACACTCGCCGTTAGGGGTTCGGCCTAACGCGTTGTAAACGACGCCGTGACGCTACCGAATAATGTTGACACGGCGCTTGCCCGGTTGGCTATTGTCTTATCACTTGAACGCGTGATTACGTGTGGGACTTTTTTTCCTGTTTGGTGAGTAAGTGTTGCTCGGGATTGAGGTTGTTCAACTGGAAGTGGGGGTCCCCAGGCCCCGGTTAAGATTTTTTGTCCGGCCTTGAGTTGGTGGCCGTCTTTCGCGAGTTCCGAGACTAACCACGGGATGGCAGCGAGCACATCGTCCGGCCATTGTCGATTTCGCCAATGTCCCACAGTGCGCTCATTCAGTGCAACCGACAAATCAATGTAGTCGCCTGTTGTTGGAGGACGGACACCGACGGAATACACAACACCAGCATGAATGGCGTTGTTTGCTATTAACTCAGCGCCAGTCGGATCGTCGCCATGCAACACAAGATTGTGAAGTTCGATGACGGTAAAGACTTCGTCGACTGCCTCCGCAATGTCCTGGATGGTCGGGTGCTTGGTTATCACATCGTGGCGAAGCGAGATTGCAATCTCGCCTTCAATCGCTAAGTTGGCGAATGTATCGATGGTCAGTGAAACGTTCGATACGTGTTGCTCGGTTGACCATAAACGTCCATGGACGGGATGGGTGAGGCCATGTTTTTTTTGATTCCCTGGATAGACGCACCCGATCTTGTAACCTGTCAGTCGCTCACCGCGACGTTGTCGAAGACGCGCAACTTCTGCTTGTAGTCGATAGGCATCACTGATTGATAAACGAAATCCGTTCGCAAACGTTGTTCCCGGTGTATGCGCGTCGTAGTCGCCCAGCATCTGTTCTGCGATTTCGGAGAAATTTGAGTGTGTTGTCATGCCCGCTGTTAAGTGAGGATGATAATTGCTAATAGTTGAAGTACCTTGCGCAGAAGACAGCAACGTCTAGGTGGATTTTGGTTGGCACAGGAGACTTTGAGCCATAGTATGTCTTGTTGTATTTTCATTCAAAATTAGTATCGTGACAGAGGTCAGCATATAGCGTGTGCACTAGGAGAGTTTGAGCACTCGTAACTCTGGTTAGGAGGAGGGAAGTCGATGTTAGGTGAATTGCTGTATGAAGAGACGGGGCAGGTGACAAGTATTGAGGTGTTGCCGCCTGAAGATGGTGGAGTTTCCCTTAAGGTGTCGTTACAAGCGGCCGGAACGATTCAAGGTGTTGCGCATACGTCAATATGGACGTACACATCGACAACCCGTACTGACGGGTCTATCTTTGGTCAAGGCCGGGGTGTTTTGACGACCGCTGATGGTGACGTGGTGCATCTGCTTGGACGTGCCTCGGATCAGTCGGGTGGTCCAGGCAGTACGATTCGTTACCGTGGAGCTTTTCATTTTCAGACGACGTCGGAGAAATTTTCTCGGCTGAATGGTGTCGCCGCGGTCTTTGAATACGACGTGGAAGCGGACGGTAGTTCAGCGAAGGCTAAAGTTTGGGAGTGGACGTAAGGCCAGGCGTATCCGGTCGTCGGCCAGTCGGCGCTCTTGACTGGGGGGTACTCCCCCAATCAAGAAAGTTTTTGTGAGCTACGGGCGTTTGCCATATGCGAGCGCTCGCCATAACCATTCTGCCGGTCCAAATCGATAGTGTGCGAGCCACCACAGGCTAAACGCGATCTGAACAGCCCAGATAACCAAAACGATGGGGTACAGTTGCCAACGTTCAAGTGTGCCAACCAGTGCGAATCCGGCCCCAGTAAACACGACCAAGCCGATGAGCGACTGGATTAGATAATTCGTCAGGGCCATCCGGCCAACCGCGGCAAGTGCATTCCGGACTCGCGGTAACGCGTCAGACTTGCAGATTGCCATGATGGCGCCAAGATACCCCAATGCCATGCCGAGGCGTCCGAGATGGTAGGTCGGAATAAACATGGCGAATGTCGAAAGGAGTTCTAAGTTCCCTGCAAAAGCAACCTGCAATTCCCAGAGATTAGTCAGCAAGCCGGTCCCGAACCCGGTTGCAGCAAGCCGCAGGTACCAGTGTCGGGATCGAGATGCATTCAGAATGCCCAGTTTAAAGAGGGCCATGCCGAGAAACATCATGGCGAGTGCATCCGGGATCAGGGTAAAAGCGACAACGACGAAATTTGAGGCACCCCAGATAAAAGCGGTGTGGTAACTATCGCGTCGTTGGACAAGTTCTTCTTGTTGGTCTTCGGTCGATGGATTACTTGAGGCTTCAAACTCTGTCCAGGCGATATCCCCGGTTAGTTTTGACTGCTCCAAACCGTACGGCGCGGCAACACCGAACGCTCCAACCATGAATGTGATGAGGAGTGCACTGGCAATCATCAAGGCGCGTGGCGACCAGTCACGAACGAAATAAAGGGTGACCCCTACCAACGCGTAGACGACCAGGATGTCGCCGTACCAGAGCAGGAGGAAGGCATCGACGAGACCGAACGCCAGGAGCCAAAGATGACGCTTAAAGTGCAGTGCCTTCGTGCCGATTTTTCGTTTGCTCATCAAGAGCAGGACCCCGGCCCCGAACAGTATCGAGAAGAGACAGCGCATCGCACCCTCCACTAGGACGCTCATCGAGGCCCACGTGTTGAGGTTGAGGAATTCATCCATCGCCGTCTCGCCAACCGGGATGAGTGGATTGAAAGTGCCGGCACTGTGCAGACCGAATGAGAGGATATTGATGAGGAGAATACCGAGCAGCGCGAAGCCTCGAAGCACATCAAGTGACTCGATCCGTGTGCGATCGTCGACTGGTGATATCTCTGCTTGAACGGATGCTGTGGACATGATTGTTTCCTCTGAGTGAGGTTCTTAGATACTTGGTAAGTAAGCGTTCGCTTACTCTGCGCTGACGATTAAGAAAAGTTCAACAGCTAAATTCACTCAGCCAAAGCGACGCCGGGTGGAACCAAGGTAGTGACCAATTGACACGGGACTGTCATCTGGCTTGTTCCAGCACATAGCGCGCCACCTGTTCGTGGGTGGCGAACCAGGCATTCCCAACCGATTGGATGTGGGAAATGAGTTCTTCAAGAATCAGAATGCGTGAGCGGTGCCCAATGATATGAGGATGTGTTGTGAGCAGAAACATCGTGCCTTCTTCGTAGGCTTGATCGAATTCGTCGATATAGACCTGGAGTAAGTCGCGTGGTGACGTATAGCTTGTGCCGCGCGGATTGAGCAGCGGTGCGTCGTCAAGAATCCACTCGACCGGCAGTTCGACGATGCCCGTCGCTTCACCGTTCTGAAGCAGTTCGTAAGGCCGGTCATCAGCCATTAATGAACTGTCATACAGAAATCCGAATTCTCGGACAATGCGGAGCGTGTTCGGGCTGAAGTTCCAGGACGGTGCCCGGTAGCCAACGGGTCTCCGCCCCGTGACGTTCTCAAGATAGTCGGTGGCTCTGCCGATCAGGTCTCGTTCGGTGTCAGCATCCAACTCGGTATTCAGTTCATGAATCCATCCGTGGACCCCGAATTCATGCTGCCCCGACCGTTGTATGACGTCAACCATGTCAGGTTGCAGGATGAGGCTGACAGCCGGGATAAAGAACGACGCTGGAATGTTGTGGCGATCAATCAGATCGACCACACGTTGCAGGCCAACACGGGCCCCGTATTCACCCTGAGACATGGCTCCAATAGAAGGATTGGTGCTGCGGGCAAGGAGAATGGTGTCGTTGTCAACATCAAACGACAGCAACACGGCGACGCGGGCGCCATTGGGCCAACGCTCAGGCTGCAAACTTCGACCAGCCCGAACTCGATTTGCGATCGCTGCGATCTCATCCGTGTTTAGTCGGACTCCTGGTTGGTCTACCTGAGCCGCGCCAGACGTTACGAGTACCATCAACAAAGAGACTGTAATCGCGCCAAAAGGCTGTTGAAGCATGTGTGATCCCCCTTACGACACCATTTGCTTGTGAGCAGTCTAAACCGTGAAAATTAACCGGACGAAAAATAGATTGTTATTGCTGTGGTCGCTCGGGATGTTGAGGTGAAGAGTTGAGTGCATTGCGTGTTCTATTACGACATCGGGGCCTTGGCAGGGGCGTCATGGGCCTGGTGTTGGCTGGTGTTGTTACCGGTTGTCAATCTTCTGAGTCGATGTCGTCGATGGACGCTACTGACGCGATGCCAGAAGTGGTTGATGCCCGGACTTTATTTGGCGGGACTTGGAAACTCGTCCGAGTGGAGCGGTATGACCAGCGGGGCGAACTGCTTCCGGATTTTGTCCATC
>CAYFJM010000074.1:0-8207 GCA_964343415.1 uncultured Vicinamibacteraceae bacterium
GGATAGCCATGATTTACATGTCTTCGCAACCACCAGTGAACAGGCTAAACAAGCGTCCAAACTGGCAATATAGCGGCCTGAATAGGCTCACAAGCCAGCCTACGGTAATTTTCCTGACACAGATGGCAATTACCAGACCGCCCACGGGCCAAGAATTACTTCCAACTGAACAACCTTTTCCCAATAGATAACTCACAAAACTACCTCAGAAGACAGCACTCTCTGCACTACTAACATTGTCAAGAAATGTCGCACATGAGAATCTAATGCCGTGCCAATCCGCACTTTGTCAGCTCTTCTCATCTTTTTCTATTTGACCACCCCACTGACAAGCAATCGCGTATTACAAAGCTCTGCCTTCGACCACACCTACACTAATTACCACCGACTGCTTCGTAAGCATGTGGCTGACACAAGAGTTAACTACACGACACTCAAAAAAAGTCGATCAACACTTGATGAACTCGTCAAGACTTTTTCGCATACCACTGAAAATGATTTCGCCGGTTGGTCGACACCACGACAACTTGCATTTTTGATTAACGCGTACAACATATTCACTCTTCAAGCCATTATTGACCACTATCCAATTGAGCGTCGCTGGTTCGATTTCTGGAATCCGGCAAATAGCATCAAACAAATTTCCGGCGTGTGGTCAACTTTTCGGTGGCAACTGGCGGGCTCACAAATGTCGCTCGACGACATCGAACACAACGTGCTTCGAAAAAATTATTCTGAGCCTCGAATTCACTTCGCCGTAAATTGTGCGTCGATCAGTTGTCCGCCACTAAAGTCCGTCCCCTATGTCGATGTCCGTCTCGAACGACAACTAACTCTAGCCACTCGAGATTTTCTTGCAAGCAACGAAGGCATTCGTGTGGAAGGCGACTACCTGTATGTGTCGAGTTTATTCGACTGGTACGGGGACGATTTTATCGCTGATTATGGAAACCTCGTCGAAGCGCAAGGAACCCCTAGAGATCGTGCCATAGCTGGAATTGTCTCGAAATACGGACCACCTACAGCATCACAGGTCGCACAAAGTGGAAGAGCGCACATCCGCTTCCTCCCATATGACTGGTCACTGAATGACAGGCATTAATCAGATGTAACCAACGGTTGCCTTGCAGTGAAAACGTCGCTGACGTCTCGCCACCGAATATCCACTACCCTGACGCACGCGAAAACCGCTGACGAACGACACGCGCCATAAACAGCCCTGATAATACGGCTGCGTAAACAAGCGGTTCGCTAGTCTCAAGCTTGACCAACCACAAAAAATGCACAACTCCGGCAACCGCGGCCACATAGACTAATCGGTGCAAAACCAACCACCGCTTGCCTAATCTACGAATCCATCCCTGCGTGGATGTGACAGCAAGAGGCAACATCAAGACAAAAGCAAGAAACCCTGCGGTCACGTACTTACGTTCTATGACGTCATCAGTAATCGAGCGGATATCAAAAAAGTGGTCAAAAACGACATAGGTTGAAAAATGTAAAGTGGCATACCAAAAGGTAAAGAGGCCCAACATCCGCCGATAACGAATCGCTTCATTCCAACCGCTCAACCAGCGAAAGGGAGTAACCGCAAGCGTTAACAGCAGAAAACGTAGAGCCCAGTCACCGGTTCGGTGGGTAATATCCTCAATCGGGTTAACGCTCAAACCACCGGTGAATGAATCCCAAATAAGCACAAGGGTAGGCGCAAGACAGAAACCGAAGAAGAGGATTTTGGCAAATCGCATGAACTGGCTGGTCGCCACAATTGCCCGCTAGCCACAAAGCATTCTAGTAGTGCTCTGCTAAATCCATTCCATCGTACATGCTGGCCACCTGGTATCCATACCCATTAAACATCTGAGTTCGCTGACGGAAAAACTCCCCAATCCGACGCTCACTTGCCTGTGACCAACGAGGATGATCAACCTCCGGATTAACGTTCGCGTAAAAGCCATATTCATTAGGAATCGCGATATTCCAAGTGTTTCGAGGTTGCTCTTCGACGAATTCAATTTTCACGATGGACTTGATACTCTTGAAGCCATACTTCCATGGAACGACTAGTCGAATAGGTGCACCATTCTGATTTAAGAGTGTCTTCCCGTAAAGCCCAACCGCCAGGATCGCCAGCGGGTTCATAGCTTCATCCATTCGCAATCCCTCAACGTATGGATATTGCAAGTTTCGAGCCCGCTGCCCACGAAACTCTGACGGACGAACCAACGTCTCAAACCTCACAAACTTCGCCCGCGAGGTCGGCTCAAAACGCTTAAGTAAATCCCCCAGTGGAAACCCAACCCACGGCACAACCATGGACCAGGCCTCAACACATCGCAAGCGGTAAATACGCTCCTCAAGTGGGTGCGGAGCTAGAATGTCCTCAAGCGTGTAATCAGCTGCCGGCTTGTTCATATGACCTTCGACCCGTATCGACCATGGCTCAATCGTTAGTTCATCGGCATAACGCTTGGGGTCTTCCTTCTGGAGTCCAAACTCATAAAAATTGTTATAGCTTGTAATTTCATCGTAGCTATTTGGAGCGTCAGACGTACTAAACTGGCTTGGCTTAAGGTCGGCCAACTCTGTCTGCGGGGCGGCCAGAAGGTCACCAGTCACTCCTCCGAACGTCGTAGCACCGGCAAGACCAAGTGCTGCACCGGACGCTGCTTTAATAAACGATCGACGATTCCGATACAGATGCTCTGGTGTAATTTCAGAAGAGAGGATATCCGGGGCCTGTTTAATCAACATACGTTATTCCTCACGCTCTACCGGGGCCGCCACAACATCGTCCGGCACCGGATTGCAGTCTTGTTGTCTACTGATCGTCGTCCTCGAATGCACCGTTGTCAATACCCCTAGCAAACAACCTGGCCTGAACTTCTGTTAAACCAGTAAATACCGACTGCACTCGCGGCTACGCAACCATATTCAAATAGCTCAACCGACATAGGTAAATTCCAGCCTTCCCCTCCCAACTCAGATACCCAAACGGCATATGTCGAGATAGACGTAACCGTCCAGATCACAAGCGGAAAAGTACCAGCCACCGTGAGAAACGGCGTGAGCCAGATCAGATACCACGGATAGATTGCTGGCATAAGCACGACCGCAGCGGCGACCGGCCACGCCCATGCACGTGGGTCATCACGTCTCATGTAGCGACGAGCAAATCCTGCAACCAATAAACCTACACACACGGATGCGACAACAACAGAAGGCACACCAAGCAAAGGTTCTAACCCTCGAAAGAAAGGCGCATTAAATCGCCATTGCGATAAATATGTCCCCAACGACCCGACGGGTAGAACCCCATCACGCATAAAAGGTAAATACAGGAGCACCAGCACCATCGCTGCCAAAATCGCATGCGCCAAACGAATACGCCGCCACAGCAGCGGCACTAGTACGACGGGTACAAACTTAATCGCGATCGCGCCGGCAAATGTCACAGATGCAAGAAGCGACCGACGGAGAGAAAGAGCGAGTCCAGACGCTACCAGAAGCAACGTCCCAAACGAATCAATATGTGCGCCACCAGCTCCCTCTAAAACAACAAGTGGATGCCACGCATAAGCTAGCACCCACCACCGGTTTCGTCCCGCTACGACCAACCATCTCCATAACAGAACAACGATCAAGGCATCTGCAACTACCATAGTAATAGCCAATGCCCCAACTGACTCATGAATGGACGTGATACCGTAAAACAACCGCTGCGCAAGCGGAGGATAAATAGATGGTAACGCCGCACTTGTCGGATGAATGCGTCTGGTCAACTCCGTATGCAAAGACTCCAGCTCTGGATCATTCGGCACACTTCCATAAGGATTCAGACCATATTGTTGTACTCGACCATCCCATATGTAGCGGTAGACATCGTCCGACATAATGGGCGAAGAACTTACTAACACCACACGAAAAATTAGCCCGAGAAACAAACATCCAACCAAGGCTGTCGTCGACCCGGGCGCACGTGCATGCACCAGCCAAATCACTAATAGATAAGCAACAGATGCGATTGCCATCAAGGCAAGAAATACGCCAACTTCTTGACGCGCATCAATCAGTCGAACCCAGGAAAATACAGCCAGGATTACCACGCCAAGAGCAAAAATCTTCTTAGCCATGTTCACAAGACACGCTTCTGCTTGGTACGCCACAAACACCATATGGTGTACAGCATTCGCGTACCGGCCTTTACGGCTCCGGTCATCGTGCCAGAAATTTTTGATTGTCCAACACGCGCACGCTGACGAACCGGCACCTCACAAATAACGAGACCAGCCTCAGCCGCCTTGATCTGCATCTCAATCGTCCAGCCCCACGTACGGTCTTGCATCATGAGTTGGTCGATAGCTGA
Source organism: uncultured Vicinamibacteraceae bacterium (assembly GCA_964343415.1). Classification (GTDB taxonomy): domain Bacteria; phylum Acidobacteriota; class Vicinamibacteria; order Vicinamibacterales; family UBA8438; genus DTWD01. Next base: position 4,367 of record CAYFJM010000074.1, read on the forward strand.
TCGACGAATCGCACGAAATGGGCCTAAATCCCGATACGCAGTTCCCCATAATTGATTGATTAAATACACACAAAGTTCTGTGCCAGCACGTGCATGCCATGGACGACCGCTCGCACCACGATCACCAAGCACCAAATCAGCACGCCCTTCACATATCGGCTCAATAAGAGCTACCATTTCATGCGGAAAATCGCTACGATCCGCATCAAGAAATACGACAACCACATCCCCCACAGATCTTGCCTTACTTAATCCGCGGAGACACGCATTACCGTAACCTCGTGCTAGCTCGGTCACCACAGTAGCACCGGCCTCCCTCGCTCGCTCCACCGTCCCGTCTGTAGAGCCATTGTCCACCACAATAACCTCGTCGATCCCTTCTGGGATTTCAGCGATTACTTGCCCGACCGCGTTCTCTTCATTTAACGCAGGTATGATCACCACCACAGCAGTATTTTCCGTGATGTCATAGCGTGTCCTCGGTGACGATTGCACTGCCACCCCTGTCGTTCCGTAATACCACGATGCCAGGCGCCGAGGGGATACACCAAGAAAGTAAAGAACAGCCAGGCAAAGATTAGAGGCCGTTCGAAACCACCATCCATCTTTCTCCCAACGCCGCGCTGACACATATACCGGAACCGCTGGAAACCAAAGATCTCCAACAGAGCCCAGGCGACGGATCAGATCGACATCTTCCATCAGTGGCAACGCCGCATATCCGCCTAGTCGATCAAAGGCATTGCGCCGCACGAAAAATGCCTGATCTCCATACGGTAATCTGAACCACCGCACTCTAGCCTCGACCCCCTTTTCAATAACACGCGCGGCCCAGTGCGACGAATCTATCGAAAGCGCGAACGCGCCTCCAACGACAACAGATCTAGCATCCGCCTCCTGAATAATGGTTTTCCATCGTTGGTCAAGTCGGACATCAGCATGGAGGAATAGCAACCACCGCCCGCGTGCCACTGCGGCACCCGCATTCATTTGTTGACCACGCCCCGATTCGCTTGTCACCCATTGGGCAAATGGATACCTGTCCCGTAGATCCTCGATGGAGTAGTCAGCCCCATCACCATTAACCACAACCACCTCACACGAACCGAGTGTCACCTCCGGCTGTAACGTCGCCAATAGCTCGGAGAGCTGAGAGGTGTCCCGAAGAACCGGGATCACGATCGATACCAAGGTGCTAATTTCAGACAACGTTCAGAACGAGCGTAGCAGGAGTAAGAACATCGTGAAGGCCTACTTTTAACAAATATGTCGCTGCCGAAACAAACGAATGATTCACGTTTCAATGGAAAGAAACCGAGCAGTCTCATCCCATATGCGTTCCAAACTCGCACCCAACTGGTGATCGTCATCAACCATGACAAGATCGACGTGTGGGCGCGTGGTCGAAAACTGCTCAACCATTGCCGGGTCGACAACCACGTCGTAACGCCCTTGAACAATCAGCATCGGGATAATGTTATCGACGCTAAACGAATCGTATTCCTCAGCATCACGAAAGAGTTCGTAATGTACGCGCTGCGGTTTTTCGGTCGCGTAATGCGTGAAAGTACACCAGCCTTCATCTTTCCAACGGGCCATGCCTTCTTCACCTAGGTCTCCGACCGGTCTTCGCCCAAAATCAAAGGCCGGCGCCAATAAAATCATGCGATCGATTTTCGTGGACATACACTCTGCGGCATGCAGTGCAACAAACGATCCCAGACTCGACCCATAAAGAACTACAGGGTCCTCAGAGAGTTTTTCAATTAGTGCCTGAACCTCTTTCACCATTCTCGAAACCGTCATCGTCGAGAAATCAGGGCGATTCAAATCAGGGCAGTGAAACGTAACTCCATGCTCCAGTAACCGACTCTTGAGAAACGTTGCCTTTGAAGAGGCAGGAGAAGAGGCAAAGCCGTGCAAATAAACAACATGCATGAATCACATCCTACAATTTGTAATTGCAATCGGACCGATATCCGCACGGACTGTCGCTAAAGCATCCGCATGGTTGTGTTTGAGTACCCCACGCTTCGACATGGGCCGTAAGTATAATGCCGACCAATGCCAGAGTGTTGTGACGACACACCGCCACCATTACTTCTCAAGGGGGTTGCGCAGTTTAATCGAGGTGAGTTTTTCGAACAGCATGAAACTCTCGAAGATTTGTGGCGTAATGAACGCCGCGAGATCAGGTGCCTCTACCAAGGGATTCTGCAAATAGGTGTCGCGATGTATCACATTTCACAATGTAATCATCACGGCGCGGTCTATATGCTGACACGTGGCCAGAATTATCTTCAACCATTCACACCGAGTTGCCAGACAATCGACGTCGATGATTTACTCAACCAAGCAAACCAGGCCCTTCATGAGGTTCAACAATTGGGCCCAAAGAAGTTGAAACGATTCAACAGGAACCTCGTGCCAAAGGTTCGATTCGTCACGCCTTAGACACTGGTGGAGTAAGTCTTGCCGACACCTCTATTGTTCTCATCAAAAACGTTGTCGTTTTTACGTAGTCTCAAACGACACAACGATCGAGAGTGGTTTAAAGCAAGTCGAGAGCGTTACGAAACGGATGTGCGGCAACCAATGATCACTTTCGTCAATCGTATGGAAAGTGATCTGCTCGACTTTGCACCGGAACTAATAGCAAATCCAAAGAAATCAATTTATCGAATCTATCGAGACACACGATTTTCTGCCGACAAAACACCGTACAAAACGCATGTAGCGGCAATCTTTCCGCATCAGGACTTACCAAAACACGAAAGCGGCGGACTCTACCTCCACGTCGCTCACGACCACGTGTTCGTCGGTGGAGGGCTTTACCGCCCAACACCACAACAACTCTACCGTCTTCGTGAACATATCGCATCACATGGCAAAGAGCTTCAAGAGATCGTTGCGCAATCCGACTTCCAGAAACAATTCGGCGAACTCCAAGGAGAGCGCTTGAAGCGAGTGCCGCGCGGATTCGACCCCAAGCATCCGGCGGCCAGATACTTGAAATACAAGCAACTCTTAGCTGGAGTTCGACAACCCGCCAGCTTTGCTATCACCCCTCGGTTCTATTCATCCGTATTACGTCTCTTCAAGACACTCGCTCCGCTGATTCATTTCATCAATCAACCGCTCGTCGTGAAGACCTTCCGACTATAGGTAAGTCACGTTGCCAAATCTATCGTCCCAAAAGATGACGTAATGCGCCTTCCAAGTCTGGATAGCCAAACGAAAATCCTGTCTCCTGAAGACGACCGGGCACGACACACGTACTCGACAGTAATAGACCATCGGCCATCTCGCCAAATACAAGACGAGCCATGAAGCCCGGTAACGGAAAAATCGTAGGGCGGCGAAGAACTCGCCCTAACGTTTTCGTAAATTCAGCATTATTCACTGCACGTGGCGCCACCACGTTGACCGGGCCTTCCACATTTGTCATCACCAACGCATGAAGTACGGCGGCGAGAACATCGTCGAGAGATACCCAGCTCATAAATTGTTGCCCTGAGCCAATGACACCGCCAACGCCCATAGTGAACGGCAGTAGCATTTGCTTCAATGCACCACCAGCAGGCGTCAGAACAATTCCGACCCGCAGGTGCACCACCCGAATTCCTGCAGCTCGAGCAACATCGGCCGCAGCTTCCCACGCCTCGCAGACTTCCGGTAAGAACCCTGTGCCGGGTTCAGAGTTCTCTGTCAGACGTTCATCACCACGGTCCCCATAGAACCCGATAGCGGATGCAACAACAAGGGTCTTCGGAGGATGTTCCAATTGAGTTAATGCCTCACACAAGTGACGAGTCCCATCGACACGACTGTCCCGAATACG
>CAYFJM010000075.1:0-8124 GCA_964343415.1 uncultured Vicinamibacteraceae bacterium
TCCGGTACCCAAGCATGTAAGGCACTCCGTAGTGAAGGCCTCGAAGTTATTTTGATGAACAGCAATCCGGCGACGATCATGACTGATCCCGATGCTGCCGACCGGACTTATGTGGAGCCTCTGACCTGGGAGTATGCCCGTGCCGTCATAGAAAAAGAGCGGCCTGACGCCTTACTTCCGACGGTCGGTGGCCAGACAGCACTGAACTTAACGATCGAGCTTGGAGAGCATGGTGTTTTGGAAGAGTTCGACGTTAAGTTGATCGGCGCGTCTCTTGAGGCGATTCGTGTGGCTGAGGACCGTCTTGAATTCCGTGATGCGATGGCTTCGATTGGTATCGAGTGTCCAGAGAGTGCTTATGCTCGATCATTTGAAGACGCTCTCAAGCTGGTGGAACGATTTGGGTTTCCAGTCATTATTCGTCCTTCTTTTACGTTGGGTGGCGTTGGTGGTGGCATTGCCTACAACATGGAGGAATACCGTGAGTTGGCGAGTCGTGGCATTGAACTGAGTCCGGTCCATGAAGTTTTGATCGAAGAATCAGTCATTGGGTGGAAAGAGTTTGAACTTGAAGTGATGCGCGATGCCGCGAACAACTTTGTGGTCATTTGCTCGATTGAGAATATTGACCCGATGGGGGTTCACACAGGCGACAGTATTACGGTGGCGCCAGCTCTTACGCTTTCCGATAAAGAGTATCAACGGATGCGAGATGCCGCCCGGCGCATCATTAATCGTGTCGGAGTAGAGACGGGCGGCTCAAATATTCAATTCGCAATCAATCCAGAAGACGGGCGGATGGTTGCAATTGAGATGAATCCAAGAGTGTCGCGGTCTTCCGCGCTTGCGTCAAAGGCGACTGGTTTTCCGATTGCAAAGATCGCTGCCAAATTAGCTCTTGGTTATCATCTTGAAGAAATTCCGAACGATATTACAAAGCTCACCCCGGCGTCTTTTGAGCCAACGATTGACTATGTTGTTGTGAAAGTTCCTCGTTGGACGTTTGAGAAATTCCCTAAGGCTGACAGGACCCTGACTACCCAGATGAAGTCGGTTGGTGAGGCGATGGCGATCGGCCGAACATTTAAGGAAGCTTTTCTAAAGGGAATTCGTTCTCTGGAGATAGGTTCGAGCGGAATTCTTTTTTCGAACAAGGTTGCCGAAGACAGCGATCCGGGAGAATTGCAGCGACGTCTTGTCTCGCCTACTGATCGACGTATGTGGGCTGTGTTTGAAGCGCTTGACGCTGGGTGGTCGGTAGAAAAGGTATTTGATGCTACAAAGATTGACCCTTGGTTTCTCACTCAATTTGAGGAAATTGTCGAGCTTAGGCGGGAGGCGGTATTAGTTGGTTTCCGCGATATGTCTGTTGATCTATTACGGGTATTGAAGCGGGCGGGTTTCGGAGATGAGCAACTTGGTAAGGCGATTGGAGTTGAGTCAGCAGTGATTGCGGCTCGGAGAGCTGAGGATAACCTTCGGACGAGTTATAAGAGGATCGATACATGTGCGGCGGAATTCGAGTCCTTTACGCCTTATCTTTATGGAACTTACGAGACGGAATGCGAATCGCAGCCGACCGAGCGAAAAAAAATCATTATTCTTGGTAGCGGTCCGAATCGAATTGGGCAAGGTATCGAGTTTGACTACTGTTGCTGTCACGCTGCCTTTGCGCTACGTGAAATTGGTTATGAGACCGTCATGATTAACTGCAATCCTGAGACGGTCTCGACGGATTACGACTCCGTTGATCGGTTGTACTTCGAACCACTTACATTCGAAGACGTGCACGCGGTTATTCAGCGTGAACAGTCAGCTGGCGGCGAAGTGTCCTGCATCGTTCAGTTCGGTGGCCAGACACCGTTGAAGCTCGCGTTAGCTTTGCAGTCGGCTGGCGTGAAGATCATCGGGACTTCGCCTGACTCGATAGATTTAGCAGAAGATCGAAAACGGTTTTCTCAATTGTTATGGGATCTAGGGATACCGCAAGCGCCGAATGGACTTGCGACTTCTCGGGAGGAAGCCCGTGAGATTGCTGAGTCAATTGGCTATCCCGTGTTAGTTCGTCCTTCCTATGTTCTCGGTGGTCGTGCTATGGCTATCGTTTACGACCCTGCTGCTCTTGACCGCTATATGGCCGAGGCAGTTGATGCTTCTCCGGAGCACCCGGTATTAGTCGACAAGTTTCTTGAGGATGCGTTCGAATTGGATGTTGATGCTGTTGCGGATACTGATGGAGCTGTCGTGATCGGTGGTGTCATGGAGCACATTGAGGAAGCCGGCATCCACTCCGGTGATAGTTCATGCGTCGTGCCACCTGTTCTTGTTCCTGAACAGCATTTGTCTGTTATACGCGATTACACGCGGCGTATTGCTAGAGCACTTAAGGTGGTTGGACTGCTAAACATTCAATTTGCGATCAAGGGGGAAACGGTCTATCTCATTGAGGTTAATCCCCGCGCGTCAAGAACCGTTCCGTATCTTTCAAAAGCGACGGGAGTGCCGCTGGCGAAGGTTGCTGCGCAATTGATGGCGGGCAAAACACTGGCGGAACTTGGTCTCGTTGACGACCTTCAGATTGCCGGCGTGTTCGTTAAGGGTCCAGTATTTCCCTTTGTGCGTTTTCCCGGTGTTGACACAATTCTTGGTCCAGAGATGAAGTCAACCGGAGAAGTCATGGGTGGGGCGGACAACTTTGGAGCGGCGTATGCGAAAGCGCAACTAGCCGCAGGAAATCGACTTCCTGATTCAGGTACTGCTTTTATTAGTGTTAACGATGATGATAAACAGAATGTTGTACCTATCGCTAGAGATTTGGCAGAGTTAGGGTTTCATTTGATTGCCTCACGTGGGACTGCGGCCTACCTTCGCGCTAATGGGTTAGAAGCTGAGGTGGTATATAAAATTAATGAAGGGCGTCCACATGTTGGCGATCGCTTACTAGACCGAGAAGTTCAACTTATTGTGAATACGCCGCTGGGACGCGAATCGTTTTTTGACGATATGGCAATGCGGCGTATTGCCATGCTCTATGGTGTTCCATGTGTGACGACGTTGACCGGTGCTACTGCTACAGTTAGTGCGATTCGATCATTGCGGTCTGATGAAAAGTCAGTGCGACCTCTTCAGGACTACCATGCAAATGTGTTGGGCCGGCGTTAATGGTGAGGTTGTCTTTGTTTTTAGCGAAATTGTTGAGCGACAGTAAACCAGTCTTGGCCAGATGACTATGTGTTGCGAGTGGCCAGTTTTATGCGTTGCCACTCAGCCTCCATATCTTCCATAGAAGCATCCCGCAGCGTTACACCTCGATTTTTGAACGATTCCTCAAGTTCAGTAAATCGATTCGTGAATTTTTGATTGGCTTTCCGTAGAGCAGACTCGGGTTCAACTTTAAGGTGCCTGGCTAGGTTTGCAACAGAGAAAAGGAGGTCTCCGAGTTCTTCCTCGATAGCCGCTTGATCTCCTGTGGTTCTCGCACGATCAAGTTCTTCGAATTCTTCGGCTATTTTGTTGTCGACGTCATCGATTGATTGCCAATCGAATCCGAGAACAGACGCTCGACGACCTATCCGATCAGCATGTAAGAGACTTGGCAGGTGACTAGGGAGGTTACTCAGTGAACCCTTATAGTGCTGCTCGTTGGTTCGCTCGTTGGCTTTTATGGTTTCCCATTGATGTTTGACTTCTGCGCTAGTCAAGCCGTCTTTATTGTTGTTATTTCGGTCAAATACATGAGGGTGTCTCCGAATGAGTTTTTCGCATACAGCGTCGATGGAATCACCAATATGAAAACTATCTTGTTCGGAGCATATCTGTGCCACAAAGACAGCTTCGAGCAAGAAATCTCCCAGCTCATTTTTCAGTGACACGAGATCATTACGGTCGATTGCATCGATTACTTCATAGGTTTCCTCGATTAAGTATGGTCGAAGTGATTTGAGTGTTTGTTCTCGATCCCAGGCACAACCTTCCGGAGACCGCAGTTTGGCCATTAAATCGATAAGTTTTTCGAAGGATGATCCAGCAGAAGACGTAGTATGTGCGGAAAGTTTAGGCATCGTGTCGTATGCTAACAAAGTGGGCAATGTAACTTTTAATCATTTCGTTGTATCACTAGCTACTACGGCTGCGGTTCATTTTGGTGAGGTTAACGATGCTGATAACGGTGTGAGTTCGCCGATTAATCTTGAAGGAGCAGGACAAGCTATTGAAATGTTGGCTCTGCTTGAAGAAAAGACCCGGGGGAATTTAACGGAAGACGAGGCAGCATTTCTTCAGCAGGTATTGTTCGAACTTCGAAATAAGTTCTTGAGTGTGAAGCAAGGACTTGACGAGTCTGCTGATACTATTTGATTGATTTCTACGTGCGTATAACGTTTCTTGGGACAGGGACATCGGCTGGTGTCCCCGTAATAGCTTGTGAATGCGCAACATGTCATTCTACTGACCTGCGCGATCGGCGATGGCGTCCATCGATTCAATTAAGCTTTGATGATGACACGGTCGTCTTAGTTGATGCCTCTCCAGACTTGCGTGCGCAAGCATTGCGTTTCGGATTAAAGCGAGTGGACTCCATTTTGTTAACGCATAGCCATGCTGATCATGTGCTGGGTTTGGATGACGTTCGCATATTTAATTTTCGCCAGAAATCTACTATCCCGTGTCTTGGAAATGCTCATTCGGTGGCTCAAGTCCGAAAAATGTTCGGCTATGTGTTTGATCCTGAAACACCTCGTGGCGGGGGGTTGCCACAGTTAACGTTGGCAACTATAGCGGGGCCGTTTTGTGTTGGGCGGGAGACTGTAATTCCGATTCCATTGTTACATGGGACGTTGCCTGTTTTTGGATTTCGCATTGGGAAGTTTGCTTATTTAACGGACTGCAACAAGATACCTGATGTTTCGTTGGCTTTGCTTGAAGACCTTGATGTTCTTGTGCTCGACGCTTTGCGCCACAAGCCTCATCCGACACATTTTACGCTAGAGGAAGCTGTCCACGTAGCTCGTAAGATCGATGCGAAGAGCACACTATTTACCCACATGACTCATGATCTTCCTCATAGGAAGACGTGTGAAACACTGCCTGATGGAATAAGTCTGGCCTATGATGGTCTCACACTGGATGTAGTTGGTACCAGTTTGAATGATCTTCTGCCTGCTGCGATGAAAGCCATTTCTTATGAGTATTGATTTCGTTGACGAATATGGCTTGTTTTAGCTCGAAAGTAATTCATTTTCCTGATGAGCCTGCAGTGGCTGATTGGAAAGGCGCAGTGGTTGCTCTTGGGAATTTCGATGGTGTGCACAGAGGCCATGCCGCTATTCTTGGCAATGTTCGACGTCGCGCTGAAGAGCGGGACAGCCGAAGTGTTGTTGTGACGTTCGATCCTCATCCGCCTAAGGTTATTCGTTCAGATAAAGCGCCCCCGCTGCTCATGACGCACTTACAGAAGTGCAATGCCATGATGGAAAGCGGTATGGATGGCGTGGGAGTCGTGAAGTTTACTGCAGAGCTTTCAAAATGGGACCCTGATTCGTTTGTGAGACGAGTACTAGTCGAATGGCTTGGTGTGAGTGAAGTATGGGTTGGTGACAACTTTCTCTTCGGGCGTGATCGCAGTGGTAATTTTTCGTTACTCCGGACACTTGGTGTCCGATATGGATTTGATGCATTCAAGGTCGAGTCAGTTCGTTACAAAGATTTTGTTGTGAGTAGTACTCGAATCAGAAGACTTATTACGGATGGCAAGGTTGATGAGGCGGGTGCGTTACTTGGCCACCATTATACCCTGGTGGGTACGGTACAGCGAGGTGCGGGTCGTGGCCGCACGCAAGGGGTGCCCACAGCTAATCTGAAGACGGAGAATGAGTTGCTTCCCCCGGATGGCGTATATGCAACGACGGCGATTATCGGTGGACTAATTTACGGCTCGATAACGAACATTGGGGTGAGGCCAACATTTGAAAGTAATGGCAAAAGGACTGTTGAAACGCACATTTTTGATTTTTCGTCAGACCTTTACGGCAGTGAGCTTTCTGTCGCTTTTATTTCGCGACTGCGAGAAGAACGTATGTTTATTGATACTGCGGGTCTTAAAGCACAGATAAATGATGACTTTGATCAAGCCAAAGCTTTGTTTCGAAAAATTTCACTATAGTTATTGCTGTGCTAATCAAATCTATTTTTGGAGTCCGTGATGCATGCGTGACCTAGGTTGCCTTTCGAACGACGTACGAATGACGTCGGTGAAATTATTGTGTCGAAATCGATCGAACAACAGTCAATTACGTTATGCAAAGAAAATCAAAATTGAGATGGCATGGACAAGGATATTGAGTTTCGTTGTGCTGTTGGGGTTGATTCATACACTTTAGGGCTGTTATTGGTCAGAAAATGGGCAGCCGTTTGCTTCTAGCGTGATGCGTCTCTATAACACACTTACCAGACAAACAGAGTCATTTACTCCCCTTCGCGGTAACACTGTACGTATGTACGCATGCGGGTTGACGGTTTACGCGCGTGGGCACATCGGAAACTTTCGAACCTTTGTTTGTCTTGATGTACTTCGCCGCACTTTGAAATCTGTTGGCGGATACGACATGCATCAGGTGGTGAACTTTACAGATGTTGACGACAAGACAATTGCTGGTGCTTGTAAGGCTGGCCTTGGGCTTCGAGAATATACAGATCAGTACATAGCTGCATTTCACGAGGACACAACAGCGCTTGGGATAGAGTCCGTTGAGGAGATGCCGCGGGCTACTGACGAAGCTAATCTTCAGGCGATGGTTCAGACAATTCAACAACTGGAGCAACGTGGTCACACCTATCGAAGTGATGGATCTATCTACTTTAAAATTTCGACTCTCTCCAGTTATGGCAAACTCGCTAGGCTTGATCATGAAGGTATGCAGGATGGTGCAAGGATTGATAGTGATGACTATGCCAAGGAGAATGCACGTGATTTTGCACTATGGAAAGCGTCGGGACCTGGCGAACCAAGTTGGGATTTTGGTATTGGCCCTGGAAGACCGGGGTGGCACATCGAATGCTCAGCGATGGCATTACGTTTACTTGACGGTGCGCCAATAGACATACATGCTGGAGGAGTTGACTTAATCTTTCCTCACCACGAGAATGAAATTGCGCAATCCGAGGGATCGACTGACGAGATCTTCTCTCGATTTTGGTTTCACGTCGAGCATTTACTGCTCGATAAGGGAATCAAAATGTCGAAATCTATCGGGAATGTATTAAGTGTTCAAGATATTCTGAGCCAAGGCTGGCGCGCGTCAGCACTACGTTATGTGCTGTTGTCGACCCACTATCGTAAGCAATTACGTTTTACCTGGGATAGCTTGGCACAAGCTGAAGAATCACTTCGGCGATTAATGGATTGTCTGGGGCGGCTGGACGCAGTTACTGAGGTAGGAGGCAGTGCGGGCTTAGTCCAGCGAGTTGAGTCTGCTTGTGAGGCGTTTGACGTGCGGATGTCTGATGACCTCAACACGCCAGGAGCTCTTGGTGTGATGTTTGAGTTAGTTCGTGATGTTAATGCAGCAGTTGACGACGGTACTGTTGGTGTTGAAGATGCGCTCGTTGTTCGTAAAGCTTTCGATAAATTTGATGAGGTCCTTGGAGTTATCGCCCTTCGTCGTGCAGAGGATGAGCAGCCACCTGTGGATGTTGCAGAAATTGAGAGACTTGTGGAGGAGCGAAGTACAGCACGGCGTAATCGCGATTTTTCGTTGTCTGATCGGATCCGTGATGACTTGGATGCTCGTGGTGTGATTCTTGAAGATACGCCGGCCGGAACGCGTTGGAAGCGTAAGTAATCTGTGGTTGTTTAGAACGGAATATCCTTACTGAACAATTATTTGTACTGCTGTGTGTTGCAAGCGTTTCTTGTGGACGCCTAAACCCATGTGTTACGTTTATTGTTTGTGGCCTGGGTGTGCGGGAATAACTCAGTGGTAGAGTGCGACCTTGCCAAGGTCGAAGTCGCGGGTTCGAATCCCGTTTCCCGCTCCATAATCTCTTTCCTGGTTCACTGATTTGGTAATTAAGGCGCCGTCGCCAAGTGGTAAGGCAGAGGTCTGCAAAACCTCCATCCCCGGTTCA
>CAYFJM010000076.1:0-8036 GCA_964343415.1 uncultured Vicinamibacteraceae bacterium
TACTGCCATTATTTTTAATCCGGACGATGTTGCAGAGAATATGCGGAAGCATGGCGGCTTTGTCCCTGGTATTCGTCCTGGGAAACGTACGGCGGAACACATTGACACGATACTGACACGTATTACTTTTGTCGGCTCTATCTATTTGGCACTTGTTGCTGTTATGCCAGATGTGATGATTAGTGGGTTTCGTGCTGATGCGGTTCCGGTGATTGGAGACACTTTGTACAACGCTCTGCCAGGGTTTATAACAAATGGGCTTGGCGTTACATTTTATTTTGGAGGGACTTCTCTCTTAATTATCGTCGGTGTCTCTATGGATACAGTGCAGCAGGTCGAGTCACAATTACTTATGCGCCACTATGACGGGTTTATGAAGAAGACTCGCATTAAGGGAAGGCGGGGTTAGTGGCGCTAAATCTAGTCATGTTGGGGCCTCCTGGTGCGGGTAAAGGTACACAGGCACGCCGTCTGGCTGAGAGTCGTGGAGTTCCGCATATATCGACTGGAGAGATACTTCGAGAGGCTGTTCAGGCGAATACTGATCTCGGCCGTAAGGCAAAAACAGTGATTGAATCTGGTCAACTGGTGAGTGACGAGATAATGATTGGCATTGTGAGCGACCGACTCGGTAAAAACGATGCACGTGATGGGTTTTTGCTGGATGGATTTCCGCGCACAGTATTCCAGGCCAACGCATTGGATGGGATGCTTAAGGATAGACAACCGCTCGTCGTGATTGATCTTTCTGTTGACGACGATGAGCTCGTAAACCGATTGTCAACCCGCAGGATTTGCGAGTCTTGTGGTACGGTTACGGGTTCTCTTAATGGACAGCCAGCGGTTATATGTGATGAGTGTGGTGACGGACTCAAACAACGTAGCGATGATCGAGAAGGGGTTGTACGTGAACGACTTGTAGTCTATAGGCAAAGTACTGAACCGCTTATTGGGTTTTACCAGAATAGACCGACGTTTCGATCTATTGATGGAAGTCAAGATGAAGAATCTGTTGCGGCATTGATTTGCGCTGCTGTTGATGGAGCTACAGCATGATTGTTACGAAAAATCCATCAGAGATTCAAAAGATGCGTGTAGCAAATGGTCTTGTCGCAGAGATACTCAATGAATTGAGAAGTGTTGTTCGGCCTGGGATGACGACGAAGGATCTAGATGTTCTGGCCGAAGAGCGTGTGCGTGCAGTTGGTGCGGTACCTGCCTTCAAGGGGTACCATGGGTTTCCGTCAACTTTGTGTACATCAATTAATAATGAGGTCGTTCACGGAATTCCATCGGACCGCGGTTTGAAGAGTGGAGACGTAGTTTCTATCGATCTTGGAGTTGTTGTAGAGGGATTTTATGGGGATTCTGCTGTTACCTTGGCAGTCGGAACAATTTCAGACGAAGCAGAGATGCTTTTAAGAGTTACTCAAGAATCATTGAATCGATCGATTTCGAAGGCTCAGCCTGGTGGTTACGTTTCAGATCTTGGCCATGCGGTTCAACATTACGTCGAATCAAATGGTTATTCGGTCGTGCGAGAATTTGTAGGCCATGGAATTGGTACTAATCTTCATGAAGAGCCACAGATCCCGAATTATGGAAAACCTGGACAAGGTGTTCGTCTGACTGAGGGAATGGTGCTGGCGATCGAACCGATGGTCAATGCTGGTGGCGCATCTGTGAAAGTATTGGAAGATGGATGGACTGCTGTGACGAAAGATGGAAGTTTGTCCGCGCATTTTGAGCATACAGTTGCGATTACGGAGGACGGGCCTCTGGTGTTAAGTCAGTTGCCTGACTCTAAGTTTGTAAATGGTGGAGTGGCGAACGAGAGCGATCAGCGACTGGTATCAGCGCACGGAGCGTGATAGTTGCAAGGAATGAATGATTCAGGGGCAGGGTATTTGGCGTTCAACGTGATGACAAACAGAGTTTTATTGGTGCTACTAGAAATCGGTTCTGGTATGAGGGTGAAATGAAGGTACGTGCGTCAGTCAAACGTATGTGTAGTAAGTGCAAAGTTGTCCGCCGGCGGGGTGTTGTGCGGGTGATCTGTTCTAACCCAAAGCATAAACAGAGGCAGGGGTAGCACGATGGCACGAATTGCAGGTGTGGATCTTCCAAGAACAAAACGTATTGAAGTCGGATTGACGTACATTTATGGGATAGGTCCGCATCGGTCTGGACTTATTTTGGATGCATCGGGTGTTGGAGTAGATACACGGGTTAAAGATCTTACAGAAGATGAAGTTCGCAAGATTAACCTTGTGATTGAAGAACAAGGACGTGTTGAAGGAGATCTCAGGAAAGAGATTTCGATGAATATCAAGCGTCTCATGGAGATTGGTTGTTACCGAGGGCTTAGGCATCGGAGAAATCTCCCAGTGAGAGGTCAGCGGACGAATACGAATGCCCGCACACGAAAAGGCCCACGTAAAGGCGCAGTTGCGAAGAAGAAAACGACCTAGGATTCAGATATGGCAAAAGTTGAAAATGTAGAAAGCGGAATGCCGGCTACTAAGCCGAAACGCCGAAAAAAGAGTTTTAAGAAGCGAGGTGAGAAACGCGTGGTTCACCACGGCGTTGTACACATTCAAGCCTCGTTTAACAACACTATCATTACAATTACGGATGGTGATGGTGCCGTATTGTCATGGTCGAGTGCAGGCGGTATTGGATTTAAGGGTTCTCGTAAAGGTACACCTTTCGCCGCTACGCAGGCGGCTGTGACGGCTGGTCATGGTGCGAAGGCTTTCGGACTTCGTTCGGTAGAAGTGAGGGTTAAAGGTCCGGGAGCTGGTCGAGAGTCAGCGATCCGTGCATTGCAGACATCCGTTGGTCTTGAAGTGAAGTCAATACGTGATGTGACACCTATTCCGCATAATGGTTGTAGGCCGCCGAAGAAACGGCGCGTTTAATTTTAAAGAGAGGTTCGAAAAGTATGGCACGTTACGTCGGTCCGGTTTGCCGGTTGTGTCGTCGAGAAGGGATGAAGCTCTTCTTAAAAGGGGAGCGCTGTTACGGCGAAAAGTGTGCGATTGAGCGGCGCAATGTTCCGCCCGGGCAACATGGGAAGGGTCGTAGGGCGAAATTGCAAGGCTACGGGTTGCAGCTTCGAGAAAAACAGCGAGTGAAGCGCATGTATGGTGTGCTTGAACACCAATTTCGTCGTTATTTTAAGGAGGCAGATCGACGGAAGGGTATTACAGGCGAGACTTTGCTGCAATTACTCGAGAGTCGACTGGATAATGTGGTTTATAGGCTTGGTTTTGCGACTTCTCGTTCGCAGGCTCGTCAACTCGTTCGGCACGGCCATTTCCTTGTTAATGGTCGGCGTGCTGATATCCCGTCGTATTCACTTCGGGCCGGTGATGAGGTCAGTGTGAAGTCAAAAAGTTCTAAGAATCCGGTTATTCAGTACGCTATAGAAGAAGTTAAGGGACGTGGTATTCCAGAGTGGCTTGAGGTGAATGCGGAGGGGCGCACTGGTCGATTCTCAGCAATACCGACCAGAGAGCAGTTGAATCTTCCAGTGCAAGAGCAGCTTATTGTGGAGCTGTATTCGAAATAAGGGACCTGCTCACCGGTCGTTGTGTGGACCGGGTCCGTGAAAGGATTGAACTCGATGTTGTGGAAAGGTTTCCAGCGGCCGAAGGTACTAGAGTACGATTCGGAGACACTAACAGATCAATATGGGCGTTTTCATGCGCAACCATTTGAACGTGGATTTGGTACAACAATTGGGAATGCGTTAAGACGGGTTTTATTGTCTTCGATCGAGGGCGCTTCTGTCACGGCAGTAAAGATCGATGGAGTTCTTCATGAATTTTCACCGATTCAAGGCGTGGTCGAGGATGCGACGGACATCATTCTTAATCTCAAGCAAATCCCCATTAAGGTGCATGTCGACCAACCTCAGACGTTAGTGGTCAGGGTTGATAAATCCGGCGAAGTAAAGGCAGGAGATATTGAGGTTAACGCTGACGTAGATATTCTCGACCCGGACTTACACATTGCTACCGTTGCGGAGGGCGGTAGTCTTAGTATGGAGCTTCGAGTAAAACAGGGACGCGGCTATGTATCCGCGGATAGGAATTTTGAAGAAGAGCTTGGCGTTGGTTGGATTCCAGTTGATTCAGTGCATTCTCCAATCAAGAAAGTTAATTATCTCGTAGAAGCTGCGAGACTTGGCCAGACAACGGACTATGACAAATTGACGGTTGATGTTTGGACTGACGGAACAATAACCGCCCGCGATGCCGTGTCACTCGGGGCTAAGCTCGTTCGCGATCATTTGAATATTTTTATCAATATTGATGATCCGGTTGAAATTGTGGAGGAAGTGGAACCTGAAGAGCCGGAAGAAGTTGTTAACGAACATCTTGACAAGAGTGTTGAGGAACTTGAATTGTCAGTTCGTTCATACAATTGTTTAAAGAATGCCAGTATTCGAACTATCCGTGAACTTGTCCAAAAGAGCGAGCCGGAAATGCTCAGAACTAAGAATTTTGGACGTAAGTCATTAAACGAAATTAAAGAGATTCTTACTACTATGGGTTTGAGTCTTGGTATGCGCTTAGACTCGCCGGTGTCTGCTGCACCATCGGTGGAGCAGTAGTCGTAACGGATGCAGAGTTTATTGAAAGAATATAATCATGCGCCATCGAGTCGCACATCGTAAGCTTGGACGGGTTACCGAACATCGTTTAGCACTGCTTCGCAATCAGGCGCAGGCCTTGTTACGTTATGAACGTATCCAGACAACCATTGCGAAGGCAAAAGAACTTCGGCCCTTTGTGGAACGTTTGATCACGGTTGCAAAACGAGGATTGGCCAATGGATCGGATACGACGAAAGCTCTGAACGCTCGACGTATGGTGAGACGAGATTTGTCCGATCGTGAAGTAGTGACGAAGTTGTTTGAGACTATTGCGCCTCGTTTTGAGGCGCGACCAGGTGGCTACACTAGACTTCTTCGACTTGGTCGTCGTTCGGGCGATGATGCAGAAGTAGCCCAGGTCGAGCTTGTTGGAAGCGAGTACGATCCATCACTTGAAGCTTCGCCTGAAGATGGTGGCGAGACTACTATTTCGTCTAAAGATAGTGGTGTTGGCGGCCGCATTCGGCAGGCTGCTCGTCGAATTCGTGGTGACGATGGTGGTCGCGCGAACAGACCGGAATCGGGTTCTACGAAGGCACAACCGAAGCGTACGCGAAAGAAAGTTTAGGCGGTCATTCGTCGTCAACGGTCTCTTCGCCGCGTTCGGCTTTTGCTTCAGAAACAATTTTTGCATGAAGATGTGACGGCACATCTTCATAATGAGAAAATTCCATGTGGTATGAGCCACGGCCACCAGTCGCTGACGTTAACTGTTGTTCGTAGGTCAACATTTCTGACATAGGGACCTGCGCTTTAATCAACGTGGCGGCGCCACGTGTTTCCATACCACCGATTCGGCCACGACGGCCATTTAGGTCCCCCATCAGATCTCCAGCGAAATCACTCGGCGCGTACACTTCGACGTTCATTACTGGTTCTAGGAGTGTCGGTTTCGCTTTGGACATTGCGTCACGAAATGCAAGGCGGCCGGCCATCTTGAAAGACATTTCATTGGAATCGACGGCATGAAACTGACCATCGTATAGTGTGACTTTAAAATCGACCATGGGATAGCCGGCGACATAACCACGGTCACGAGCTTCAAGGATTCCCTTTTCAACGGCGGGAATGAATTGTCTAGGTATGGCACCACCGAAGATTTCATCGACGAAGGAGAAATCTTCACCCCGCGCTAATGGCTCCACTCGAATCTTGCAATCACCAAACTGACCATGACCTCCTGATTGTTTCTTATGTCGGCCGTGAGCTTCTGTGGCTAGCGTGATGGTTTCTCTGTAAGCAATGCGAGGAAGCTTAAGGTTTACTTCAACACCGAAGCGCCGTTTAAGCTTGGCAACGGTAACTTCTATGTGCAGTTGACCTTGACCGGAGAGTAAGAGTTGCTTGGTTTGCGCGTCCCGACCGTATTGGATCGTTGGGTCTTCTTCTTCCAGGCGTTGCAGGGCACCGCTAATTTTTTCTTCGTCGCCTCTACTTTTGGGTTCTATGGCATAAGACAGAACCGGTTCTGCAAACAGAATCGGTTTAAATATTGACGTACTGGTTTTGTCGGCGAATGTGTCGCTTGTCTGTGTGTCTTTCAGTTTAGCAACTGCACCGATGTCACCAGCACGGACTTCTCCGACCGCTTCTTGATGCTTTCCTTGCATGATGGCCAAAGAACCTAGACGTTCGTTGGTTGACTGAGTAAGGTTGTGTATTGATGAATCTGACTTTAAGCTTCCGGCGGCAACGCGAAATAATGTGATCCGACCGGCAAAAGGATCGGCGATTGTCTTCCATATGAATGCCGCTGTAGGTGCACTGACACTGTGGTCATAGTTTTCAGGTTCAGCAGTATCTCGGTTAATGGCTGGTAGCGGGTGGTCTGCAGCTGATGGAACGTATGCCATTATGGTGTCTAGCAATGTTTGAATGCCGATATTTGTGAGCGCAGAAATGCAAACTAATGGAAAGATTTCTCGCGCACTCACGGCTGTTTTAAGACCACTTTCTAGATCTTCTTGAGCTAATGTGCCTTCTTCAAAAAACTTTTCCATCAGTGAGTCATCGGCCTCTGCGACCATTTCGATTAAGGCTTCCTGTGCTTTTGTGGCCTGTTCATTGAGTGTGTCAGGGACTTCACCATTCGTTGCCGTACCA
Organism: uncultured Vicinamibacteraceae bacterium; assembly: GCA_964343415.1. Classification (GTDB taxonomy): domain Bacteria; phylum Acidobacteriota; class Vicinamibacteria; order Vicinamibacterales; family UBA8438; genus DTWD01. The sequence goes on from CAYFJM010000076.1 coordinate 6,767, forward strand.
CTCTTGTCAGATGAAAAATTAATGCTTTTCATGCCAACTAGGTCAACAAGACCACTAAAATCTTTTTCAGATCCGATAGGAATCTGTATTGGGACGACACTACGACCTAATGAGCCTTGAAGTGATTCGAGAGACCGTTCGAGGCTGGCACGTTCTCGGTCAAGAAGATTCAAGACTACGAGACATGGAAGTCCGAGTTCCTCTGCGATACCCCAGACTTTTTCAGTTTGCACCTCGACACCGGCAACCGCATCAACAACAACGATCGCGGCATCTGCGACGCGTAGCGCGGCACGCGTGTCGCTCATGAAGTTGCCGATTCCAGGTGTGTCAATTAAATTAATTTTGGTTTTATTCCATTCGACAAATGCAACACTGGAGGCCAAGGTGTGTTTACGTGCGATTTCTTCGTCATCAAAGTCAGTTGTCGTCGTCCCTTCGTCGACCATACCTAATCGATTGACCATTTTTGCATCGAATAACATCGTGGAAACCAGTTGCGTTTTCCCGGAGCCACTGTGACCGACGATGGCGACGTTGCGAATACTAGACGCGTCATAGACCTTCATACACGCTACCCCTACCTCTCTCCTACTCTGTGCCTAAACGGTTCCGGCCATGAGCGTTATTCAGTAATGGGCGCCATTTACTTGGGCACCCAGTTATCCGACGGCGGATAATGTCAAACGTTAAATTCGAGGTTAAATCGTATAGTGTGTGGACGAACGGCTCAAGTCCGTAACGGTGTAAACCTGTCGGATGATTATTCGTAGCGCAGAGCTTCAATCGGATCTAGGGCTGATGCCCGAATCGCTGGCATAATACCAAAGATGATTCCAACTGCCGAGGAAAATCCGATACCAAGTGCAAATGACCACCAAGGCATTGAAATGGGAAATCCGGTGGCAAAGTGAATACCGAATCCAATTCCGCTTCCGAACATTATTCCGAGTAAACCACCGATCCCAGTAAGAAATACCGCTTCCAGCAAAAATTGCCAGAGAATTTCTCTGCGTCTCGCGCCGAGAGCCTTACGAGTGCCAATTTCACGTGTTCGCTCTTTGACAGAGATCGTCATGATTGCCATGACGCCGATACCACCCACAAGTAAGGCAATTGAGGATATGGCGACCAGCGCCAAATATGTCGCGCTGCTGACCTGGTCCCACAATCGCATGGCAGCGTCCTGGGTCACAATGTCAAAATCGTTAGGTTCGTCAAGGCGGAGGCCATGACGAATGCGCATGACGTCGGTGATGTCCTGAATCGC
>CAYFJM010000077.1:0-8023 GCA_964343415.1 uncultured Vicinamibacteraceae bacterium
TCTCAATCCCAGCTAATTCGCGCAAATATCCGACAGCTGCCAGATTGGCACCGGTACCAGCTGGTGTCCCAATTCCGCCGATAAGCGGACCAAACGCACACCCAATCATCAATGCGCGACCAAAATTACTTTCCAATGGCTTCAGACCGGCGTCACGGAGGACACCGACACCAAGAGGAAGCAGCAATGCGGCCACCGCCATGTCAGTAATCCACATGGATAGCAAGGCACCTACCGTCAGAAACCCAAGTAGAACGCGATCTGTCCTGGTGCCGACAACCCGGAGGACGTGCAGAACCATACGGGTGCCGAGTCCTGACTGCGTGAAACCCGTCGAAAGAAAAAGTACACCAATAAAAAATGTAATCAGCGGATTACCGAATCCAGCCCGAACAACACTTGCATAGTCAGCAATACCAAGCGATGGGACGAGAAGCAGAACGAACAATGAAGTCACTGCGAAAGGAACCGCTTCTGTCACCCAGAGAGTGATCGCGAATGCCAAGATAGCCAGACAAGCCTTGCCGTCCTGCGTGAGAGCAATAGGGTCTCCGTTACGGACCAATGGACCTGGCTCAGGAAGCCAGTGAATGGCGGTCATGACTAGAACGGCCACACAAATCATCAAAACGCGGCCCGACTCCGAACTCGGCCAACTCGACCTAGCGATGTTAGACATTAGGGGTTCCTATCCTACCAGCCATCGGTCCTTAGTCGAGATCATCATTCACGAAGGAGTAAGACTATTCTGATTGAGTATTTATACTGACCGGTCAACTATTTAAATGTCACTTGAGAGCATTTGACGTATGAGTAGTGCTCAATCAAGAATCTGAGTCGTGAGAACCTCACCGAAATATCCACGTTCGGTAAAATCCGGCCTGGGAACCTTCAGTGGAGTCTTTACACCAAGCATCCTCACAATCCTTGGAATTATTCTCTTTAGACGACTCGGCTACGTCGTTGGGTCCGCCGGGCTTACGCAAGCAATACTAATGCTGTTTCTTGCTACGGCAATTTCCGTTCTTACAAGTCTGTCTCTCTCCGCAATCGCTACCAATCGAAAAGTCCGTGGTGGTGGAGACTACTACTTAATCTCCCGAAGTCTCGGAGCAGAATATGGCGGCGCCCTCGGATTGATTCTCTATGCTGCGCAGGCCGTTTCTGTCGCCTTCTACTGCATCGGATTTGGTGAAGCTTTCGTCTCTCTCATTGGAGGCACAGCCCAGACGATCCAACTAGTAGCCGCTATTGCTGCCACCGCTCTTTTCGGCGTCGCCTACTTTGGCGCTGACCTCGCCACACGTTTTCAATTCGGAATCATGGTCATCCTCATCGCTGCCCTAACGTCATTTTTTTGGGGGGCAAGTCACGCGATGGACGGCACACTGCTTGATGCCGCTTGGGCAAAGCAGAACCACGAAGTCGAGTTCTGGGTAATCTTTGCAGTATTTTTTCCAGCGGTCACAGGATTTACTCAGGGCGTCAGTATGTCCGGCGACCTTACGAATCCCGCCAAGAGCCTTCCTCTCGGAACTTTTCTTGCCGTTGGCATATCAACCATCGTCTATATCGTCGCAATGATTGCACTAGCTGGGTCTTTACCACAAACAGAATTAAGCTCAGACTACGACGCTCTTAAGCGGATCGCCGTGGCGCCCGAGCTTATCGACATCGGGGTACTCGCAGCCACGCTTTCGTCGGCGTTAGCCTCGTTTCTTGGAGCCCCAAGAATTCTGCAAGCTCTCGCGCAGGACCGCCTCTTCGCTTGGCTAACACCGTTCAGTGTCGGGGTTGGACCTCAAAATAATCCACAACGCGGTGTCCTTCTGACAGGAATTATCGTAGTAACAACCATCACCGTTGGAGATTTGAATAGCATCGCCGCTATCGTTTCGATGTTCTTCCTCGTATCTTACGGACTTCTTAACTACGCGACCTACGTTGAGGCCCATGGGGGGTCACCATCATTCCGTCCGAGATTCAAATACTTTCACGCACGCGCTAGCCTGGCCGGAACAGGTCTCTGCGCCTTCGTAATGCTCATGATCGATCCACTAGCGAGTGCTATCGCTGTGGGAATCTTGGGCGTTCTCTACCAGTACCTTCGTCGCACTGCCATCCCAATGCGCTGGGTAGACAGCCGGCGCGCCTATCAATTCAGGCTAGTAAAAGACGGACTTCGAGAGCTTGACCGACTGCGCTCCAACTCAGAACGTACTTCCGACTGGCAACCACACATCCTCGCCTTTACCGCAAGCAATGCCCGGAGAGAACGAGTGCTTCGCGTTGCAAGCTGGATTTCAGGTGGGTCTGGTCTTGTTACCGCCGTGCAGTTGATCGAGGACGAAAAAATGTCGCCGACAACAGGCGAAGCAAGGAAAACCGCCGAGTCAGTACTGCAAAATGACCTTGAATCGCACCAACTCGACGCGTTTCCTCTAGTAGTCACCGCCTCAGACCTTCGCGCCGCAACAACTACATTACTCCAAGCATGGGGCATTGGACCGATACGTGCAAACACCGTTCTACTCAATTGGTTTGACGGTCAGTCCGAAGACGAAAAACAAAACCTTTCTCTTTGGTACGGTCGACTTCTCCAGAGAGTAGCCCACAACGGTCAACACATCATCGTTCTGGATGCAGAAAGAGATGAATGGGAACGCCTCTCAGGAACACAGGAGGACGATCGCAGAATTGACGTCTGGTGGTTTAATGACAACTCATCTCGCCTGAGTTTGTTATTTGCCTACCTAATGACCAGGACGGAAGAATGGGACGAGGCCACATTGCGTGTCGTGGTACCAACCCCCAAGACCGCGCAATTACGAACCGCAGAGGAAATCACAAAGCAACTCCACGAACTTCGCATCGAAGCTAGTGTGTATGTAACTAGTACGGACGCAACAACGACATATAGTGCTTCACGTGACGCCTCTATAATGTTCGTCCCTCTTCACTTGGAAGGGATGACGCCCCGTGACCCGGCTGGCCAACCTTACTCTGAACAACTTACTTCACTCCCTATTGTTGCAATGGTCTCAGCGCATGGCGACGTTAGGCTCCGCATCGACGATGAAACTACCCAGGCCGATGAAAACCCACCAATAGTCACTACCGCACAAAATCACAATTAGAAATTCTCTGCTACGTCCGAGACGCCAAGACAAAATCCTATTTACATGACGTCGTTTTAGAGAAATTGCCCGCAGACACTAAAACAGTCGTAGCGCTGCATTTTGACGACTCGTACAACCTCATTCGTACACCTGGAAAAATGCACAACACGCAAGAAACACTTCTTGCTGCTCACTCCAGTCGCCGACCAAGTCGTTAAGCTTTTGGCTGCTTCGTTTCTAATAGCGATAATGGTCTGGTTTGTAAGGCCCCTCAACCGGAACACCGATATAATCGGCTTGGTCTTTCGTGAGCTTCGTTAACCGAACTCCAAGCGCATCAAGATGTAGTCGTGCCACTTTCTCGTCAAGTTTCTTTGGCAACATATACACCTCTTTCTCGTACTCGCCCTTGTTTTGATGCAATGCCAACTGCGCCAACACCTGATTGGTAAAGGACGCCGACATAACAAAACTTGGATGTCCAGTCGCGCAGCCAAGATTTAGCAATCGGCCTTCAGCAAGCACCATCACACTATGACCATCGGCAAAGCGCCACTCGTCATACTGTGGCTTAATGTTGATACGCTCAATACCAGGAATGGCTTTAAGTCCAGCCATGTCAATTTCGTTGTCGAAATGACCGATATTGCCAACAATTGCTTTGTCCTTCATCCGCGCCATGTGTTCAGCAGTGATAATGTCCTTATTCCCAGTCGTAGTAATGAAAATATCTGCCGTCTCCAAAACCTCGTCAATCGTACTAACCTGGTAACCTTCCATCGCCGCCTGCAACGCACAAATCGGATCAATTTCAGTTACAACAACTCGGCAACCTTGACCCCGGAGTGATTGTGCGCACCCCTTTCCCACCTCACCAAAACCCAGTACAAGCGCGACTTTACCTCCGATCATGACGTCTGTCGCACGAGCTAGCCCATCCGGCAATGAATGTCGACATCCATAGATATTGTCGAACTTACTTTTCGTAACAGAATCGTTCACATTGATAGCGGGAAACAGCAACGTTCCATCACGCATCATCTCGTATAGACGGTGAACACCCGTTGTTGTCTCTTCGCTCACCCCTCGAATTGATGGGCTGATACGCTGCCATTGAGAAGAATCTTTCTGTTTAATCTCTCGCAACAATTCGAGGATGACACCCCATTCTTCTGGCTCATTGGTAGAATCAAACTCAGGAATCGAACCAGCTTTTTCAAATTCATACCCTTTGTGAACCAAGAGGGTCGCATCGCCTCCATCATCAACAATCAGATCTGGACCTGTCCCATCGGGCCACAAGAGCGCTTCGTTCGTACACCACCAATACTCAGGCAGTGTCTCTCCTTTCCACGCAAAAACTGGAACGCCTCGCGGAGCATCTACCGTGCCACCACTTTCCGGTGCACCAACAACGACAGCCGCAGCCGCATGATCCTGCGTCGAAAAAATATTGCATGACACCCACCGCACATCGGCACCCAAATCAGCAAGTGTCTCGATCAATACAGCCGTCTGGACTGTCATATGCAAACTTCCCATCACCTTGGCGCCAGACAAAGGTTTCTGACCAGCATGCTCGCGACGGACAGACATCAAACCAGGCATCTCTTGCTCAGCAAGTCGAATTTCATTGCGACCAAATTCCGCAAGGGCAAGGTCGGCAACCTTATAGGGCGGGCGTTTTGCCATGGTTGCTTCGTCAAATGCATGCAGAACTTCAGTTGCCGGAATGGCCATTGGTTTCCTCCTTAAAAATCATCTACTTCTATATTACCGTCGCGGACGTGGTGCACGTCGATCACTACGTCGCGGACGTCGCTGACGGGATCCAGTTGCTTTCGTACCCGAAGCACCACTTGACGATAATTTTCGTTGTGGTGGGGGTTGCTCGGGCGGGGCATGTAAGGTCTGCTGGTAATAGTCATCCAGCAACATCGCGATTAATTCTGATTGCTCGGCGTTATCAGCCAAAGAACGAGCCAGCCCAACAAACCGTTGACTTCGTTCAGCCTTGAGGCGATCCCTGTCTCTGAATCTTGATTCAAGCAAGGCCGTTAATCGCTCGGCAACAACTTCAGCCACATCGGCGTCGGTCGGCACCGCGCGGTGCTGAAACTCAACGTCATACCGCTTTGATATTTGGTCGAGACCGAGTGTTTCAGCTTCACTAACAAGAGAGAGCGCCACCCCGGTCGCGCCAGCTCGTCCAGTGCGGCCCGCTCGGTGAATGTAATCTTCCGCATCCTCTGGCGGTTCGTACTGTATAACGTGAGACAGATCTGGAATATCAAGACCGCGTGACGCTACGTCCGTGGCAACAAGAAATCGTAGCTTCCCTTCTCTCACACGCTGCAAAATATTCTCGCGATCGGCTTGAGACCGGTCCGCACTCAGCTCATCAGCGTCATACCCAAATCGCTGCAGCACGACCGTGATGTAGTGAACATTCGCTTTGGTATTACAAAAAATAAATGCCGAGGATGGATTCTCAATTTCAATAATCCTGATAAGAGTCCGGTCCTTTTCCATCGGTGGCACAACGTAAGCAATATGCTCTGTATCCGTGACATGGACATGATCACGACTCAGGGTCAACAATTCAGGCTGTTTAATAAACTCACGCGCGGTCCGCATCACGGAAGTTGGAAATGTGGCAGAAAACATGCACGTGTGAATTTGCCTCCCCGGTAAATACGACTGCATCTCTTTCATATCGGGATAGAAGCCCATCGAGAGCATTCGATCAGCTTCGTCAAACACAATCATGGTCAAATGTTCAAGAGAAAGCGTGCCACGCAGCAAATGGTCGAGGGCTCGGCCGGGGGTTGCCACCACAAGATGCGCTCCTGCCGTTAAAGCGTCTACTTGCGGGCCATAGCCCACACCACCATAAACGGCAACGGTACGAAACTCATTGCTCTGCCAGAGCATTTCCGCATCCCGCTGCACCTGCTTAGCCAATTCTCTCGTGGGCACGAGTACGAGTGCCTGCGTGTGGCTTGCGGCAGAATCCAACCGCTCGAGCATTGGCAACAAAAATGCCGCTGTTTTTCCACTACCGGTCCGAGCTTGAATCACCATGTCACGACCAGCCAATAAATAGGGGATTGCTCTTGCCTGAACAGGCGTCAACCCCGACCATCCAGGATGCCCCACGGCTGCCTGCAAACTCTCCGGCAGTTGATCAAGCGAAACTTCTGTCAGTGGATCCTGTGGTTCTTCGAGAGTCGACTGGTTCGAAGTGGATGTCGTCAAGGGATGAACGTCACTACTAAAGTGCTTCTTGTGATTGTACTGCCATTGTCTCTGTCGAAAGTAATCGGCCTATACTAGAGCTTTGCCTCGACAGAAACACCTCAGGTCTCGCTCCACCAACAAATTGCGAGGCAACCGCCTCGCCCCTACTATCTTAACTTCTGATCACTCATATGAATCCAGAGATCTTCTGAAGCTACGCCCTGTATCCATATAATCATTCATCTACCGAAAACGCCAGTAACGCATTACCAGCGCGACCACCAAACGCGGCGTATCCTGAATTCACATACACCATACCGCCCACAACGACCGGGCCGGGCCCGTTAATAGACCCACCCCTTGCCTCGACGCCATTAACGGTCTGATGCGGACCGTTCGTATCGTACTCCCATAACACTGAACCATCTCGTGAAGAGTAGGCTCGAAAAAGGCCGTCAGAGGCTCCAGAAAAGACCGCGCCTGGAATTACCGTTATGGCTGCCAACAAAGCCGGGCTGCAACCCTCACAAACCGGTTCATGAGCTTCTGCAAACCAGACTAATTCGCCGGTGCGCAACCGTACCGCGGCTAATCCACCAGGCTCTCTTGTAAGGTAATCAGAATTAGCAAAATACGCTTTTTCCTCATCAACTGCAAATCCCCATTCGACACCACCTAAGGCACTTCCCTGTCCAATTCGGTACTGCCAGATAGTTGCCCCTTCACGGTCTGGGTCCAATCCATAACCCAGTCCTGATTTCTGCCCGACAACCAAAAAGCTACGACCCTCAGCAGCATTCACAAGCACAGGGGAAGCACCAAAGTCAAAATCTGGACCGTTTACCGCTGGGCAGTTCGCATTGCCATCTCGGCATCCCAACACAAAGGCATCAGATGACGTGAACTGTCTACTCCAACGTATGTCTCCCGTATCAATATCGAGCGCAAGGATGGCATCGCTTGTCTCCGCCGCTGGTTCTGTGTACGCATTGCCTGTCGCAACGTAAATAAGTCGTCTTACACGATCAATGGTTGGTGCAGACCACACGGCTGCTCCAGCCGGGCCCCAAAGAAACAGACCCTCCGGATTCCGACCACGGGGACGAGGTTCGTCTGGAATGAGATACCTTTTCCATACACGTTTCCCTGTCGTGCCTTCGAGCGCAACGACACTTCCACGAAACGTGCAACAGGCATATTCTGGATCAGCGGCAAGCCCCTCTTCTGATGATGAGACCGGGACATAAAGACGACCGTCATAAAATACCGGTGCTCCAGTGATGCGGGCACCTTCGTGGTCATCAACCTCCACAGACCAAAGCTCCGCTCCGGTTTCTGCATCAAGTGCATAAACATGCGCATTGAAATCTCCAAAAAACACCACAGGCCGTCCTTCGTCGAAGCGCGCGATCGATATCGCACTTCGGACACCACTGTGTGCCTCATACATCCAATACTTGCAGCCTGTTTCCGCATTTAGGGCATAAACCTCTCCACGCTGACTAGCCACGAAAAGGCGACCACCAACTACGGCTGGCTGCGACTGTGCTGAACTGACATTTGGATACCCAAAAGCCCATTTAAGCGTGAGTTGCGGAATGTCTTCAACACTCAAACCAGCGTGTTGAGCCGGTTGGTTGCGCGTATTCGCAATATCCACACCC
>CAYFJM010000078.1:0-8003 GCA_964343415.1 uncultured Vicinamibacteraceae bacterium
TTCACGACCTTGATTTCCTGGATCACAGCTACCGAACGAAAAGTGAAATTCGAAGAGACTACTCATCATTGGTCAAACAACATGCGAAAAAGGCTGATCAAGTTGTCGTCCCATCAAAATTTACCGCTACGGAAGTCGAACGCCGGCTTGGTGTTCCGGCAGAAATGATTTCACTTTGTTGGAATGGCGCACCTGACTGGACACCAAGACGTCAATTACCGAGCAATGGCCATCTACTCTTTGTCGGAACGCTATCAAATCGAAAAAATGTCACTGGCCTTCTCGACGCCTACGAGTTATTACTGTCCCACGGGCAAGATGTTCCTGATTTGGTGATGGTCGGTACAACATCAGATGAATTGCAATTGAGAACACGTCTAGAGCACCCTCCATTGGCTGGTCGTGTACGCTGTCCTGGATATGTGGATCGTGCAAGACTAAAAGCGCTTTATACGAACGCTCTGCTATTGGTCATGCCGTCGTTCGATGAAGGTTTTGGTCTTCCTGTCTTAGAAGCAATGACTATAGGTGTGCCTGTCGTAAGCTCAAATCGGGGAGCTCTGCCTGAGGTCTTAGGAAAAGCTGGGCTGTTCATTGATCCGCTGAACACAGCAAACATAGCAGAAACAATAAGTCGAATGCTGACTGACAACGCTCTAATGACTCAGTGTGTCGCCCGTGGTATCGAACAAGCAAAACTCTTCACATGGAAAGCATCTGCCCAGGCTCTAAGTATTGCGTACCAAAAAGCCATAGCCGTTCGCAATGCAAAGGCTTAGCGACAACACACAATCATGAGAATTGGAGTCGATGGCCGAGAACTATTTGGACAACCCACAGGTACCGGGCGCTACCTGGATAACTTGTGTCGCGAATGGACCCTACTGGGCTCAGATCATCAATACGAGATTATTGTCTACACACCCACCCTAGATCACTCCGAGTCCTTCCCTAGCCATGGCGATCCAGTAACTCACCGTATGCTTCCCGGAACCGGCAGTACCTTGTGGGAACAAACCACGCTTGCCGACCAAGTAAATGCCGATCATCTCGACATTTTTTTTGGCCCCAACTACTCACTCCCTTTAAGAACGAACGTCCCTAGTGTTGTAACACTGCACGATATCTCCTTTTTCTCACATCCTGAGTGGTTTAGTGTCCGAGAAGGTTTTCGGCGTCGTTGGCTTGCCCGCCAATCTATCGGAAAAGCAAAAGCAATCATCACTGTCTCTAACTTCTGCAAACAAGAACTTATTGATCATTTGAACGTAGACTCAACTTCTATCAACGTCGTCTATAACGGAGTCTCTTCAACACAACGAAATATCTTGGCGATATCTGATACCAAAGATCCGATTATTCTCTATGTTGGGGCTATTTTTAACCGGCGAAATCTACCAACCCTCATTTCTGCATTCGAACATATCGTTCGACAACTTCCGCAAGCACGACTCATAATCGTAGGCCCGAACAGAACCCGGCCTCACCAAGATTTCCTACAGTGCTCCCAACAGCACAAAATTTTTGAGCGTATTCAGTTTCTTTCGTATGTCGAAGAAACCGAATTAGCACAGCTATACCGCGATGCAGCCGTTTTTGCTTTTCTATCAGAGTACGAAGGCTTTGGCATGACTCCTCTAGAGGCGCTGTCTACGAATGTACCGGCTCTCGTCGGAGACACACCCGTCGCGCGCGAGGTATACAAAAACTCGGTGCTTTACGTACCACCTAGAAACATTGACTCCGTAGCGACCGGTCTAGTGGAATTACTCACCAACGGTAGCCTTCGGCGCACTCTACTTAATAATGCGAAGCCCATTCTCGCTAATCTCACTTGGGCACGCAGCGCACGAGAGACATTAGACGTGCTAACCAGAGCCGCTTCATCATAATGACTGCAGAGAGCACCGTTCGCTTAACTATCGTTGTCGTGAGCTACAACACCCGTAACGTACTAGCGAATTGCCTGGAAGCATTACATAAGGACCCGCCTGGCATTTCCCATCAAACCATCGTCGTTGATAATGCCTCAAACGACGGAACAATCGATTTAATTCAACAAAGATGGCCATCCGTCCAAATTATCCAAATGGGTTTCAATGCCGGATTTGCAGCAGCTAATAATGCGGCAATTCATGCCTCGCAAAGCGAACTAGTTTTGCTACTAAACAGCGACACCGTACCTACCTCAACCGGTATTGACAACCTCGTATCTGCACTAGACACATCCCCTGGTGTAAGCGCCGTTGGACCGAGGCTTATTAATTTACAGGGCCAAGTAGAATTATCTTTCGGGAGAATGATTTCCCCATGGAACGAGGCCCGGCAAAAACTACTTATATTTGGTACCACCAGCAGGCTACCTTTCTTCACAGGCTGGTTAAAACAAAAGACAAACACTAGCCATTACCCTGATTGGGTAAGTGGCGCCTGCATACTTGTGAAACGTAAGGCCGGCAATGCTGTCGAGTGGCTCGACGAGCGTTATTTTTTATACACCGAAGATGTAGATTTTTGCGCTGCACTTCGCGCGGCTGGTCACAAAATCCTGTTCACGCCAGATGCTGAAGTAGTTCATATTGGTGGCCAATCAGGCTCAAATGACCCGCTAAAAACTCGCCAGCTTTACCGAAAAAGCCATCTTGCTTTCTATGCTAAGCATCACCCCAAATGGCACGCAACGTTGCAGCGCCTGCTAAGTCTTCGGCGTCAACTTCCCCCCTCAGAATAATCAGACAAACGATCGTTCGTCGACACCTTCGTTATAGTTAGGTGTGCGTGTAGCAATTGATATTAGAAAATTGCACGACTACGGAATCGGGACATACGTTCGAAATCTTATTCGTGAATTGGCTCGACTCGACGATGCGACCGAATACGTTCTCCTCTGCAGAAAACCCGACCTCGAACAAGTTGAGTCTCTTGGAGTAAATTTTACTGGCGTCGTTCAATCTGCCTCAAATTACTCCGTAGCCGAGCAGGTCTCAATACCGACCAGCCTTTGGCGTACGGGCGCAACACTTTTCCACAGTCCTCACTACGTACTCCCACTACTAACACCTTGTCGATCCATAGTGACAATTCACGACTGTATCCACTTAAAGTTTCCACAATACCTACCAAATCGAATTGCCCACGCATATGCGTGGGCAAACCTGCGGACCGCGACACATCGGGCTCACAAAGTAATCACCGTGTCCGAGTTCTCAAAGAAAGATATAGTTCGCTATTTCGATATACCAGAAGACAAAATATCAGTTATACCCAATGCAATAGACGAGCGCTTTAAAGTGATGCCCCCCGAAAGCGAGATGGCACACCTACGTGCTCGGTATCAATTACCAAAACGCTTCATAATGTACGCTGGCAATATAAAACCCCATAAGAACATTGAGCGACTCATCGATGCTTTTGCTCTTGTTCATGTCCGTGGACTCGACGACGTTGGGCTCCTTATTACCGGAAGTGAGGTGTCGAAATACTCTGAACTTCGTCGAGCAGTGCACCGGTATGGATTACACAAGAACGTCCGGTTTCTTGGTTACCAGACCGAAACTAATTTGGCTGTCTTGTACCGACTTGCCAGCGTTTTTGTGATTCCCTCGCTTTACGAGGGTTTCGGCCTGTCACCGCTTGAGGCACTCGCGAGTGAAACACCCGTTGTAGCATCCAATATATCGTCACTGCCAGAAGTTTTAGGTAATGCAGCAATTCTCGTAAATCCATACGAGTCAAGTGCGATCGCGGACGGTATTGTGACCGCATTAGAGGATCAGGCCGTCATAAATGACCTAAAAGAAAAAGGACGTGTCCGTGTCAATCACTTTTCATGGAAACACTCCATTAAGCAGGTCAAACAAATCTATCAGGACGCAGGAGCCGAACACTGAGCATACAGCCGGCAGATTTAGGTAATCGTCGAGTGGCCGTAGTTCATGACTGGCTCACTGGTATGCGTGGCGGCGAAAGTGCGCTGGAGCATATTCTTAGGCTTGTACCAGATTCACAGTTATTTGCACTAATGCACACCAGCGGCACCGTCTCGGCTGAAATTGAATCCCATCAGCCCCGCCATACTTTTGTGCAGCACCTTCCCTTCTCTAAGACTCGTTACAGAAACTATTTACCCATTTTCCCTGCAGCGATTGAGCAGCTTGACCTTGACGATTACGACATTGTGATCAGCACCAGCCATTGCGCGGCAAAAGCAGCCATACCTGCGGGGAAAGCCAGGCACCTCTGCTACTGCTTCACGCCCATGCGTTACGCTTGGGACCAATTCGAAGCTTATTTTGGTGTTGAGCAAGTAGGCCGGTGGCAAAGTTTCCTCTACCGTAAGGCAATGGACCGACTCGCGAAATGGGACATGGCCACTGCAAGTCGGGTAGACCGCTATGTCGCTATTTCACAATATGTTGCGAGCCGAATTGACCGATACTATAATCGAGAAGCTGACGTTATATATCCACCCGTTGACACTAGCTTTTACTGTCCAGACGGGTCGAAGTCGAGAGGATATTTTGTTGTTGTATCGGCCTTGGTGCCTTATAAACGAGTCGACGTCGCAATTGACGCCTGTCGTCTTGCCGGAGTGGAACTTCGTGTGGTCGGGACAGGGCCAGAGGCTAAACGACTTCAGTCGCTTGCAACTTCAAACGTAACATTTATGTCACACCAGACAAAAGAAGAATTGAGAGAGCTTTACAGGGGGTCACAAGGCTTCTTGCTCACCGGCGAGGAAGATTTCGGCATCGCACCATTGGAGGCACAAGCCTGCGGGCGCCCCGTTATAGCACTCGGGCGCGGCGGAGCACTCGAGACAGTGGATGACGGTAGGACCGGTCTGCTTGTAGGGAGCGCTGACGCTCAGTCTTTCGCTGAAGCTATCCAACTAGCAACCCAGAAAGAATTCGAGCCTGAGCGCTTGCATGCGGCAGCTTCTCGTTTCTCGCCGACGGTGTTCTATAAGAATATGCGCACTGCTCTTGAAGCGCTGGTTGTCCACCATCCATGATCCGCCAAACACGCTTACTCATCACCGCATATATTTCGATCGACGTACTGCTAGGCATGGCGGCATTCACAATGGCGTACCTAGTCCGGTTCGAGACAGGATTTTTCCCGACTCCAAAAGGCCAGCCACCGTTTGAACAATACCTCACCTTAATGCCTTTTATTGCTCTTATTATCCCGATTTCTTTTCATCTTCAAGGCGTATACCGTCTCAAACGAAACAGAACTCGTGTCGACGACTTTTTTGGGGTCCTGGTTGGAACTCTGCTCACAGTAATGATCGGACTGTTGGGCACGCTCACAACACAGGTGTACTTTGCGTCTTCCGCAGCCAGAGCAATAGGCGCATACGAAGTGTCACGACTTGTATGGGCGCTATTTATTTGTTTTAACGTCGGTCTATGTTTCGCATCCCGAGATGTGGTGCGTACTATAATTCGCCGCCGTTTTAAGGCTGGCCAAGGCCTGCGAAGAGTTTTAATCGCTGGAACAGGCGACCTTGGTCGACACGTCGCAGATCGTTTTCTGAGACATGCGGAATTTGGTTACCAAATTATCGGTTTTATCGACGACATTTCTGACGAAAACCAACTAGGCTACCGGGGACTTCCCATTCTCGGTTCCTTGCGCGACGCCGAACAACTAATTAAGGAAGAAAAAATTGACCAACTATATGTGGCGCTTCCACTCGATCAGCATGTAGAAATGCTAAAACTGATCGAGATCTCAAATAGAGAATGCGTCGATATAAAGGTCATTCCAGATTTTCTTCAATTTGTAACATTACGCGCACGACTTGAAGAGTTAGATGGTATACCTCTTATCAACGTCAACGACGTTCCACTAAGAGGTTTCAATAGTGCTATTAAGCGAGTTATAGACATTGGCTGTTCATCTGCAGCACTAGCCTTGTTATGTGGCCCTATGGCGATAATTGCAACAGCCATTAGATTGTCGTCGAATGGACCTATTCTTTACCGCCAGGAACGAATGGGCCTAGACGGACAACCCTTTGAACTACTCAAATTTCGATCAATGTACCAAGATGCTGAGCGTGACTCTGGCCCCGTTTGGGCAAGTGAAAACGACCCGAGACGTACGAATGTTGGAAAGTTTTTGAGGCGCTTCAGTCTTGACGAACTCCCACAACTCTGGAACGTACTTATGGGAGATATGTCTCTAGTGGGGCCACGGCCAGAACGTCCCTTTTTTGTCGATCAATTCAAAGACAGGGTTCCGCAGTATATGCTTCGCCATAAAGTCAAAGCTGGAATTACCGGTTGGGCTCAAGTCAATGGCTGGAGAGGAAATACTTCTATCGAGAAGCGAATCGAGTACGATCTCTACTATATTGAAAATTGGTCCGTGGCATTGGATTTTAAAATTATGTGGCTAACCATTATCCATTTATCGTTTCATAGACACGCCTACTAATTAATGCCGAGAGCCGTCATAACAGGAGCAGCTGGTTTCATCGGCTCTCATTTAAGTGAGACCTTACTTGACAAAGGGTATGCTGTCGTTGGCATTGACAATCTACTGACTGGTGATATCAGTAACGTTGCTCATCTCAGTGGTAGGGATTTCCTGTTTCTCAAGCACGATGTAACAAACTATATTTCGGTAGATGGGCCCGTTGACTTCGTGTTTCACTGGGCCTCGCCTGCTAGTCCGATCGACTATCTTGATTACCCTATTCCGACGTTAAAGGTCGGTGCACTAGGAACTCACAATGCTCTCGGCCTCGCTAAAGCTAAAGGTGCTCGATTCATCCTAGCGTCAACATCTGAAGTGTACGGAGACCCACTTGAACACCCCCAGAAAGAAAGCTATTGGGGAAATGTCAATCCGATCGGACCTCGTGGCGTCTACGATGAAGCCAAGCGATTCGCGGAAGCAATAACGTCGGCGTACCACAAATTCCATGACCTTGATACGAAAATTGTACGTATCTTCAATACCTATGGACCACGAATGCGTGTACGAGACGGTCGCGCAATTCCTAATTTTATTTCACAGGCACTCTGCGGCAATGACGTAACCGTGTACGGAAACGGCGATCAAACACGCAGTTTTTGCTATATCAGTGATTTGGTTTCCGGAGTCGTCGCACTCGCAGAATCTAACCTTAACAACCCTGTCAATATAGGTAACCCCACCGAAATGACAATTCTGCAACTTGCTGAACATATTATTGCAGCGACCAAGTCATCCTCCCGCATTATTCATGAAGGGCTACCGACCGATGATCCGAAGATACGACAACCTGATATAACACGAGCACAGAACCTTCTTAATTGGACACCCTCAATCTCAATTAGCGAGGGCCTCACAAACACTATTGAATATTTTCAAGGCAAAGTTAGTCTGTAGTTGTTCAAGGCATTTGCTATCGCTCATTAACAATGCGTGCAGCGTGCACAATGTAGTGCAAGCCAGACGCAACCGTAGAGGCCAAGGCCATGTACACCACCACATCGACGAGCACAGACCTCTGATCTAGAAAATTAAACAACAACGTCACCGCACCAGTCACAACATAAAGTACTGTTGCGATTTTCCCAAGAACGCTTGGATGAAAAACACGACGCTCAACCGCAAGATTTACTATCGCGACAGTCACGACAATACACACATCCCGACTGATCACTAATACCGTAAACCAAAGCGGAAGTTGATTCGGGAGACCAAGAGGCATCGTCAAAACGACAAAAGTCGATACCAATAATAATTTGTCCGCCATCGGATCGAGCCATGCGCCCAAGGTTGTACGCTGCCCCGTACGCCTCGCTATTAACCCATCAAGCGCATCTGTGATCCCGGCAACGATAAAGACGATGAGTGCTGTGCCGTTAAATCCATATAGGACCAAGATCACAAGACACGGCACGAGCAACAATCTAAATAACGTCAGTTGATTTGGGGCGGTCAACACCGACATTTGTCTACCTAGTTGCCTCAAACAACTCCATTAGTTCCGCCACGACGGC
>CAYFJM010000079.1:0-7852 GCA_964343415.1 uncultured Vicinamibacteraceae bacterium
ACGGTCTTGGTCAATATCGATTCCCGTAATATTTTTTGGATCTGCCCCCCACTTTACGAAGTCGGCCAACCAGAACCCGTCTCCACAACCTACCTCCAAAATCTTGCATACATTCAGATTGGTCATGCCTACACGGCGAAATACTCGAAGTACAGCCTGTTCACGCTTTTGAAGCGTATAGGCATGCGCTGTGTCGAAATGAGAGTACCGATTGGCCACAATTTATCTATCGTGTTAACGCCGTCATGCGTGGGGGCGCCTGGTCTGACAATCCGAGGAAAAATCGGACAAGCGCGTATCCAAATCCAACGCCATACCCGAAGTGCATCGCTGAAAACGCCCCAACCAATCGCATAAGTTTGCCCAATGGTTGACCGCGCCCAACGGATAGCACAGCTATGCCCATCGTAATGCTATAGACCAAGAGCGATGCCGCCAGTGCACGAGTGACCGCTACTGATCCCATGCTCCAACTGACCATGCTCGCTACAACAGTAATTACAAGCAACAACGGCGCAAACATTCTTAAGGAAACTGGACGGCGGTGTTTTCGTACAACTTTGAGTTTCCAGTACCCATACTGCAGGTACTGTCGGAACAATGCACTCCATTGCGCTCGCACCCAATACTTATAGCGAACCACCGGGGACACATAGATCACACCGCCCTGTGCCGCAATCCTTAGATTTAGATCATCATCCTCATTTCGTACAAATTCTTCATCAAACAAACCTAGTTGCTCTAGGGTCGAACGCCAGAATACCGGCGTGGCGACTGCTTCTGCATAACCTTCATAATCGGCAAATCGATGTTTCGCATTTCCGACACCAAATGGATGTGCCATCGCCATCGCAACCGCCCGTCCCATTGCCCCTTCACCCACATGCACAATCGGCCCGCCAACACACAAGGCTTCAGGATGGCCTTGTAACAATTTCACACTCTGCTCAATAAAGTCATCCATGACGACGGAGTGCGCATCAACCCGGATAATTACTTGTGCTGTTGTTGAACTTATCGCACAGTTAAGCCCGGATGCCGCTGATTGTTTAATATTCCGTACGACACGAATGCGTTCATTAGTCGCACAGTAGTGTTCAACGATGTTGAGAGTTCCGTCCGTGCTGTCGCCATCAGCAATCACAATCTCGACCAAAGACGCTGGGTACGTTTGTGTGATGAGAGCGTCAAGACACGCGCCGATAAACCCTTTTTCGTCACGACACGGAACGATCACCGCCACCGTTGGACATGCCATTGATCGGATTACTCACCTACTCGTGAAATGCCCCACGACACCCCAAACCCAACCAGAGCCAAACCAACACCAACGCTCAACTGCCAAAGTGATGGAACCACCGCTTCACGCCGATAGTACCGCGGGTCTACGGCCTCAACCATCTCAGGCGTGAGGAGTTCCACTCCGCGCACAACGTCACCGAGCTGTGGCAGAACCGTCTGCGTAAACGGCCACAACCCAATCACAGCACCGACAAGTAGTCCCAACAAAAATCCGAGCGTCGCACGTTGGTAGTTCGTAAGGAGCATTTTCATCAAATTACTCACACCCACAACTCCGATCACGACGCCGAGACCCACCGGGATCAAAACATGGAAAGACTCAAACGCCAGCGCCCACGTACCGGTACGGACAGCGTCCCCGGCAACCGCAACAGCATTAACGATAGTGCGGTACTGACCCAAAATGAGTAAGAGATAGGCACCAGACAAACCCGGCAAGATCATCGCTGCCCCACCAGAACAACCTGCGACGACAAGCATGATGTAACTTGCAAAACCCGGTTCCCCAGAACCACCAAGACGATCAGGATCAAGGGTTGCCAACAGTGCCATGAACACGACTGCAACGACAGCACTACTCATCGACACACGGTCAGCCGGCTTCAGCGTGCGCCATATGAGGGGAATTCCCCCCAAGGTTAGACCAATAAATAAACTGTACATACCCCACTCAAACTGATCGAGGGCCATCGCAATCAGCCGAGCAAATCCAACAATGGCAATAACTGCAGCCGCAACGACCGTCCCGAGCATCAGGATTACACGCGGTCGAAATGAAAACGTTGAGACCTCAGCAACACCACTGATAAATTGTGGGTATACACCGACAGCGAGCAGCATCGTGCCTCCTGAAATACCAGGAACGAGGTTGGCTAATCCCATCAACGCTCCACCAATTACACTGCGAACTAGCAGTGCATACCCGTGGAACGCGTTCTCGTCGACCTGAATATTTGACTGTGTCGGTGGCATGAACTTCCGTAAGAGCTTACAGTTGGTAATAAGAATGATGACACGTTCACTGTTGTCCCTGCTAGGTAGTGCGACAATATTACTTGGCACAACACCACTCATTCAGGCGCAAGACTCTGACGCTACCGACCCATCGGCGAAGGACATTCTTGCCCTCGCACTAGAACGTGCTGCCGTACAAGAAGAAGAGGACCTTGAACTCACATTTGAATACTTCGTGGAGTCGACCGCCGAAAGACTCAACGACGAAGGTGCTGTAACGGAAACGAAAACTGCGAAGTTTCATCAATATCCTCTTGAAGAACTACTCTACGAAGAATTAATCGAACGTGACGGTGAAGCGCTCGATGAAGACGCGCTTCGAGAGCAACACAAAAGAAAGACGGACTTCATTCGAGAAGCTCGAGAACACCGGGCCCGCGGTGAGACCTATGAGCCCAACGAAATGGATATCGGGTTCGATCGCGAACTGATGGATCGGTATGACACACGACTCGTCAGAACGGAATCACTACGAGGACACGACTGCTGGGTACTTGGATTCACACCGCGTGAAGGAAAACTCCCAGATCGGCGACGAATGGATAAGGCTCTGAACCGGTCCACCGGTTACTTGTGGATTGCCCAAGATGATTATGGTGTCGTGCGAGTCTCATTTGAAATGCAGGAACCATTCAAATATTTCTGGGGTTTAGTCGCCACACTCCGCCATGCGACTGGCCAAATGGACTTCGACCGAATCGCCGACAATTTGTGGATGCCAACGCAAATTGATTTAGAACTTGACCTACGTGTGTTCTTTCGAACTATCAGACAACACGTACGACAGGACTGGGTTGAACATCGTCCCATTACCAGTCAGTCACAAGCTACAGTAAAAAAATCAGCAGCCAACGCGTATCTGCCGTAGTAAATGCTAGTCCGCTAGCGTCGACCACTGGTCAACAATATGCTGAGCCGTTCGCCAAGATAGTGCCTGAGCCGTTAGTGTCGGATTGCGCGCACCGCTCGTGCCCATTACTGAGGCGCCAGCAATCCCGAGATTTGGCACTTCATGAGAAACACCAAAACGATTCACAACGTTCGTTTCCGCATTGTCCCCCATGCGTGTCCCTCCATAAGCGTGCGTCGACACACCCATGGTACGACCAAGTCCTCCACGTACTATCTCAGTTGCCCCCGCCTCCCGATACCACTGCTCCATTTTCTCTTGCATAAACTCAGCAACCGCCAGCTCATTTTGCTTGTACTCCGCTGTAATTCGAATCACCGGATGACCAAATGGATCCTTGACGACAGGGTCGAGGTCCAAGTAGTTCGATTCATACGGCAATGTCGTTTTCTGGATGTACGCAGTATTTGAGCGGTCAGCATTTTTCGAAATAAATGCTTTCCAAGCTGATCCCCAGTTCGGAACCAAGCCAAATGTATTCATACCAGCGGCACCGATGGGGCGACGGTCGGAATACACCCAAAGATTTCCGCCACCGACAAAATCGAGATCGGTATGGTCAAAATTGTCATCCGCCCAATTATCCACAGCGACACCTTGAGCCGGTAGCCCGTACCACGCATTCAAATCAAATGGAAACAACGCCGACACTGATGCGCCTTGATGATGACTGAAATAATGCCGCCCAACCTGTGCGTGATTATTGGATAGACCAATCGGGTACGCCCTGGATGTCGAACGCAACAAGAGACGTACATTTTCGTAGGTGTAACTGGCTAGCAATACAAACTTTGCCGGCTGAAAAAATTCCTCGCCATCTTGCAGATAGGTCACTCCTGTGACGCGCCCGTCCCGATCGACATCTACATCTGTTACATGTGCATGGGATACAACTTTGAGGTTCCCTGTCGCTTCTGCTCTGGGAATCGTCGTTACGGCCGTCGAATTCTTTGCGTCAACGTGACATCCTCCACGATTACAAAAGCCGTGGTACATGCAGGATGATCGTTCTTGGTAAGTTCGCGTGTTCACGGCAGCAGGACCAGGAAACGGGTCCCAACCAAGACTCTGTGCCGCATCTGCCATTTGCTCGATAAATCCCGTCCAGCGAAGTGGCTCCATGGGATAGGCATCAGCTCGCGCTCCCTCAAATGGATTTCCTCGACTGTCAATCGTTCCGTTAATGTTCCCTGCCTGCCCTGACACCCCAAGCTCTCGCTCTACACGGTCGTAGTACGGCTCTAGTTCCTCGTACCCAAACGGCCAATCTTCAACGGTTGACCCTTCCGGAATTCTCGAAGCCCCATATCGCTGTCGTATCTCACTAACGACCTTAAAATCCCATGGGTTCAAGCGCCAACTCTGCGCCCAGTAATGAAGTGACGTACCACCGACTCCATTCATCATTGGGTGAATCGCCCCTTGCGTAGTCGGTGTCAATTGGTTGGGACGCACCGTTGGAATTTCACGCTGCGTTTTCTGCACGGTGAACGGCCAAGCTCGCATGTTGTTGCGCAGTTCATCCGGGGCAAAGTCTTTTCGCGTAAGACGACTTCCTGCTTCCAAACCCACCACAGAAAGTCCAGACTCAGCCAGTGGGAGTGCCGCCACGCCACCCGCTGCACCAAGTCCAACGATAACGACGTCAGTCCCCGGCAATCTAGTCGGCATGGCGCAGTCCTTTTCTTGCAGCGCTGACCGTAGCTTTCTCAAACTCCTCCCAGCCGTACGCAGACCGACGATATGGACGCAACTCGCCCGCCTCAAGTCGCTGCTGATCGTTCTCCGTGACCGCTGTTCGCACGCCGGGATAGCCGATCAGATCCCAACCAACAAAATTTTCATTACCGCCGTAGTAAGGATCGCCAAATGTCCCTTGCAGTACATGCCCGCGAACCATGCTGAAAAACGCGGCGGAACTACCCGCAAAGCCAACGCCCGCGCCAGTCGCTGCGCCGGTCTCTACGTCGATCAACGCGGAAATCCGATCGTTGTGAGGTAACTCCATAAAATCACCGCCTCGCGAAGAACGGCAGTAACGTTGAAATGCTGCGAGACCTGCATGATAGGCCTCCAGTGAGTCTGACAGAGCTCCACCCAACGCCCGGTCAATATAGCGAACAGCATTCGCTTCTAGTGCTCCAGGGCCGGTGTCATCTGCTGGAATTAGGTGGTCGGCAATAGCCTCAAGTAACAGACCTTCTTCTGCTGTTAGCTGCTCGTACGCTTCAGGGGACTCCACCACATTTTCAGCCTGCTGCGTAGTTTTCGCATACGACGCGACACCACCCAATGTCGACGCACCGACCGCCGCAGTCACCCCAGCGCTACGCAACAATTCTCGGCGAGTTATCCCGACTGTTTGGTCTTTGCGTTTCGTGTGATTACCGGCCATGACTTTTCTCACCCTTCGTTTCAGGACACGCGTTACTCCGGCGAGCCAAATCGTTCATACACTGGCACCAATTCCCCTCGACCGATGATATGACCTTCCATCGCTTCAAGAAGGTCCTCCCGAGTCAAACGAGGTCCAAGGCCAAGCGCCTCATCAAGGGCGTAAACCGTAAAGTGATAAAGATGGGGCGTCCCTCGTGGCGGTGCTGGACCTCGGTAATAAGGTCTCCGCCATCCGTTATGACCCTGAATCGCTCCCGCAAGATCATCAGGCATTGCTTGTCCAGGTTGAATTGGTAACCCTTCCGGCAGACCCCGAGCTGTTGCTGGAATACCGTAAATAATCCAATGAACCCACGGCGGAGGATTACCGGCACCAAAATCAGCACAAATCACTGCAATCTCACGAGTCCCCTCGGGAAGATTGGCCCAAGTTAACGGCGGAGACAAATTTCTGCCGTCCGGAGTGTACACACGAGGCATCGTCTCACCACTAGACATGGCTGGACTCTCCACAACAATCGAATGTGTCGTCGTCTGCCCCTTGAGAAAACTACTCGTTAGCCCTGGTAACATCAGCGCAATCAGCATCGCCAGCTGGGGGAAATATTTACACCGCATTGCCGATACCGCTTCAACAAAAGAAAGTTTTATCAATAACATCCAGCCTAGCGCATTATAAATACTTACGTTTGAGTATTATCGCTTCGATATGGCCCTGAAGAACTCTGAACGGCAACACTACATGGTTTACCGCAATATCACGACCAAATCTCAACGACTCATAAGCGGTTCGACTTACCAAAAAAAGGAGAACTTCATGATGTTCCGAACTGTAACTGCAATCACTCTCTGGGTCGTATGTTTGTCGACGACTGATCGCGTTTCCGCTCAAGACGCCGATTCACCGACATTTACCAAGCGCGTGGTTGCATCGGAACTCAATTTCCCTTGGGAAATCATCTGGGGACCTGACGACCATCTCTGGGTAACCGAGCGGGTCGGTAAACGTATTCTGCGTATTAATCCTGATGATGGTTCTCAGACTGTTGCTGTCGAATTCCCAAATGCCTATCAAGCTGTTCTCCAAGATGGCGTTCTAGGCATGGCACTCCATCCCGATTTACTACACGGAACCGATCATGATTTCGTATACGTGGGTTGGAACTATGACACTGATCCCGGTGTCGACATTGACGTCCGGGCAAAAATTCAACGCTATACGTATAACCCCGAGCAGAAAACTCTTGGGTCTCCGATCGACCTCATCACAGAACTTCCGGCACACGATGACCACCTGGGAGGGCGTTTGGTCTTCGGCCCTGACCACAAGATCTATTTTTCAATTGGCGATCAAGGCGGTAACTGGCAACGGAATCGCTGCAACCCTATTCTGGCTCAGGTGTCCCCATCGGCAAATGAAATAGCCCAATCAGATTGGACAAAATATCAGGGGAAAATACTGCGACTCAATCTTGATGGCTCGATCCCTGACGACAACCCAATAATTAATGGGGTCCAAAGTCACGTCTATAGCTACGGACACCGTAATCCACAGGGACTCGTCTTCGACGACGCTGGACAACTCTTTGAAGCCGAACACGGCCCGAGCACCGATGATGAAATTAATCGTATTGAACCTGGTAAGAGTTACGGGTGGCCAGAAATTGCCGGGCATCAAGACAACCAAGCCTACGAGTATGCAAATTGGTCAGAGTCGACACCAACGGCATGTGAAGATTTGCCCAATGTCCGCCAACCCCCGGGCTCTGTTCCCAGTCAACAAGAAACAGCATGGCAACACCCTGACTTTCGTCCACCGCTCGTTACGTTTTTTTCCGTCAGTAACGATTATGACTTCAGTGCCAATGGCGCCGCCACGGTTGCTGCGTCCGGTCTCGACATCTATAGCAACTCCAGCGGCGTACCGGGATGGTCAGACTCGCTACTACTTGCCAGTTTGACGAGAGGTGGCGTCTATCGCGTTCCACTCAACACGACGCATGACCAGATGCTCGGAACGCCGACACTCATTTTCAAATCCACGAACCGGTACCGGGACATCGCGATTCGCCCGGATGGAAAAGCCTTTTACCTTGTCACCGACAACGTGGGACCAACAAGGGACGATGCCGGAGTGTCAACGCGCGAACTGGCTAACCCAGGCGCTATCCTTGAATTCGTCTACGGCTCTTAGCCACAACCATTTAGCAGCATCCTTCGGCGGTTTTT
>CAYFJM010000080.1:0-7725 GCA_964343415.1 uncultured Vicinamibacteraceae bacterium
AAACACGACCATTGCTCCCAACCGTACTTTGTATAGTCTCCGTTGCTTCATCAACAAACGAAGACATTGTCCAGTCACCCCGACAGTCGCAAACATGCGTAAAGTTTTCTAGAATCGTCGAACCGTGGTCTGTGTGCACGACTTCCGGGTGGAACAAAAGACCGTACCGTTTTCTATCAGGATCTACCATTGCAGCCACAGGGGCATTCGGGCTTGTCCCCATCACATCAAACCCCGGTGGCGCTTCACGAATAAAATCTCCGTGACTCGCCCATACCTTAAGTTCCGCTGGAGCGTGCCGGAATAAACCCTCAGCACCTTCTGCTGTGACACTTACTGTGGCAGGACCGTACTCTCTCTCACTCGCACCTCCGACCATGCCACCGTATTGTTTTGTCAACAGTTGCATTCCATAACAAATCCCAAGAATCGGAATATCCAGTTCAAAGACATCGGGGTCGCACGTTGGCGCCCCCGGCTCAGACAAACTAGCCGGGCCACCTGACAAAATAATCCCTTGCGGTCGACTTTTTCGAATTTCTACAGCAGAAATCTTGTGCGAGACGATCTCGGAATAAACCGACAACTCACGCAAACGTCTAGCTATTAGCTGCGTGTACTGAGACCCGAAATCGAGAACAAGTATCGTCTGATGTGCCACGTGCGCGTGAGGTAGTGTCATATTATAGCCAGGTGACCTTACGTTATACGTACGGCCGTTATCTACCGCGCCTGTGGGCGCTAATGGCCCCCGGAATTTACTTCGTGACTATCGGTAGCGTTTTCGCGCAAGAGAAACCGCTCGGTCCATCTCCGATCGTCCCCGTTGACGTAGCCTGGTTCCTCGACTTGGGTCAAGCCACCAGTAGACCAGCCGCGATTGACGAGGAGCGCGTCTATCTTCCTCTAATGGACGGGACGCTTTTGACTCTTGATTTGGATACCGGAGCTCATCTGTGGGCTCGACACCGCCCGGTTCAAGGCGACTTAATTGTAGACAACGGTGTACTTATAGCGCTTTATGAGGAAATGTTGATCGCCTTCAACGCGAGTGATGGGCGGCTTTTGTGGAGTCGCCAACTAGGCCAACCGCGACTCACTCGCCCAACTATGAAGAACGGCTGGCTGGTCGTGACGCTTCTCGATACAACGCTAGTCGCATTCCGAGCAGTGGATGGCGAAGAGCTATGGCAATTGAATCTCGGCTCACGAGGCGGCGATCCACGTCCTCAATTCGCGCCAAGTATTTCCGGCGATCAATTGTATATCCCACTAGCATTGGAAACTGGTGGTGCGGTTCGCGTTCTGGCATTGTCTTCTGGGGAATTCGTTTGGGAACAGACTTTGACCGGCGTGCCAGCGGAAATTCTTCCGCTCGATGCCGTGTTCGTCGGCGCCTCAGATAATTTTTTCTACAGATTACGATTAGACGATGGGCAAATCGACTGGTACTTCCGAACGGGTGGGGACATCCTCGGCCTACCAGCAATTGACGAAGAACGCGTGTACTTTACATCACTAGACAACATGGTGAGGGCGCTCGACCGGGAAAACGGTGCACAACGTTGGCGTATGCCACTTCAAGGGCGACCGGAGAGTGGGCCAGTGCGAATCCAAAATTCTCTTGTACTCAGTGGATTATCACCAAATGTACAGCTCTTTCATACGGAAACAGGTCGTCCTCTGGGTCGATTTAGCGCCGACAACGAATTAGCTATGCCTCCCCAGCACATCCAACGTGAGACCCCTACTGATAATCGCACCGTGATCTTGACAAGAGCTGGCGGACTTACCGTTTTAGCGCCAGCAGCCGGCCCTGAGCAACTATCGTCGGTCTTTCCTCTTCACCCTGTGCTTCCTGCTCCCCCTACGATTCCGCACTCTCAGTTATCCTTCACAACAAAGTTTTTGCCACCATCGTCCCCCCCGGCGAGTCACGCCCGTGGATTCACAGTACAGATTGCGATCTATGACCAATTCTCTATGGCGCAGGAAGCCGTCGATAGATTACGGGAGCAAGGCTATCCCGCCTACGCTACAACTAGTCGCCGTACTCGCTTAGGAACACTTCAGCGTGTTCGGATCGGACACGCTCTCGGACACGGTCATGCCATGCGTTTAATCGCCCGACTCGAACGAGACGGCATAACCGACGCACGACTCATCGCAATAGCGAATTAATTGACCAGCCGTTAACCATCGCTTCTAATGTGAATGCCATGGTCCGCCAGTGGGTTATGCACATAAATCTCGAAACAATGCGTGCTTTGTCTCCCGCAACATTTCCACCACACTTGCAATATTTCAATATATACAAAGAATGAATCACAGCGGATAAATGAAGTTCCATCGAAAATCATGGGGGCACCCATTAATCATCGCCAGTATTGCGGCCACTGCAGTTCTCGCAGTCGGCTACGCCCTTGAATGGGCAAATTACGGGCGAACACAGGCCGCCGCTTTTGCACGCGTAAGTGAGCAAACGGGACGTGCCTTTACTGAACTTAGAGCGTTCCTGACATCATCCTCGGATCAACTAGCAACAGCACCCGAAATTGCGACACAACTGACGACTCAGAGTAACCGAATATCGCGCACTCAATTATTCAACTTGGTCCGAAACCTCCAAAACGAGGCTTATCCATATGTCGCAACCACGGTCTATGACGGAACTGCGACAGCGAGGGCGTGGAGAGGCCGTCCGACGGAGTTGCCACTGAGTAGAATTCTCGGTGGTCCGGCTACCTTTATAGTCACGAATCCTCTCGGGTTGAAACTTGTCGTCCTTCGACCAATCTGGAATTTTCAGCCAGAGAGCACTAACGATCGGCCTGCTCGCCGCAGAGTCGGTTCTGTGTCGTCAGAGTACCTCCTGACGACTGGAACAGACATCAATCCAACTAACGAGCGCGGACTGTTTTCAAATTCGCTTATCAAGCTAACATTCGAGCAGACAGAAGATGATCAGTTCGGCGACAACCGGCATAGGTTTTCCCTAACGACATCGGATGGCAACCATCTTCTTACTGTGACGATTACCGAGGACGACCTTGTCCTTGGTCGGAATATTTGGCGCCAAAATATACACCGCGTGGCACTAGCCGTCTTCGGCGGTCTGTTACTGATGTTGACGGCAGCGCCCCTCCTGACACATCCAGCGAGACTCGAAACGCAGCTCAGCAGCAATAACTTGCCACATACAATCATCTCTCTAGTTGCTGCCGTAGGAGTGCTTTGGCTTGCTGGATCACCGTCTGAAGCAATAAGTCAGGTCCCGCCTTTAGCCGCGTTCCGATCGGAAATAGCTCCCGCATTGTTTAGGACGCCGGCAGATATTTTCCTCCTTGGCGTAACGATGATCATTCTTAGTTCCGTCTACGTACGCTTAACGGGATCAACGCGACGCTTATGGCACCAAAGAAGAACTCGTCCGCGACTAGTCGACCTCCTTTTCGGCGCGCTCTCAGCCGGAATAGTGTCAATCGTGCTTATTGCCTTCTACGACCAGCTACTTAGGGACGTCGCAGGAAACTCCCGTCTCGATCTAGCCTATCCTTCGCTAAATCCATGGGACACATCTAGGATCAGTCTACTCCTCGGGTTATTGCTTCTGGCGACCGCATCTCAGTGGATCGCCGCGTCGACGTTGTCGCTCGCGAGTTCTCGTTGGAACACCTTCCAGCATTCCTCTGTCTTGATGATAGCGTGTTGGATCGTCCCAATTATTCTCTACTCCGTTTACGCAGGCTCCCAAAGTTTAAACTTTGTCCTACTCTCTCTAGGCCCATTAATTCTTTCTGTCAGCCAGTCGTCAATAAGAAAACATTACCGAAGTGCCTCACAATCAGCTCGACTCATAATTCTGTTCGCTGTGTTCGTCACCCCAAGTATCCTTGCATACCCCCGAGTTGTCACAGCCAGCCAGGAAGCCAAGTCTCGATTTATCCAAGAGTCGTTTGCGCCTTCGACAGCTGCGCACCCCCAAAACCTGCTCACAAGTCTTTCAGTTGCGCAATCTGAAATAGACCAAAAGATAGATGTCTTACGCTGGCCGAATCAGAGTCGGCACGACGCTCAGATTCCAGGTGATCCGAACCTGGCATTTTCTTTGTGGCAGGAAACCGAGCTTGCACGTCTTCGATTGACTTCTGCGATTGAATTGTACGGGGCTGAGAACGAACTCGTGAGTCGCTTCGCATTCAATTTGCCAGAATACACCCCTGTCGCCCAGTCCACGAATCCCGAGCATTGCGAATGGGACGTCTATGGCGAGGTGTCTCCGTTCGGTTCTCAGGAGCACCGCCTTCTTCACGCACAGCGTGGTATTTGTCCCGGTCTTGAGTCCGACATTCCACTCGGCACTGTTGTGGTTCATGTCCCACTTGACTACCGTTCGTTACCTTTCGGCAACACTCCGAGTCCTTACTATGGAGCGATGCAACTTGACCGCAATTTTTCCGGCCCAGGTCAAATTGGCGCGAACATTGGTGTTGCAGTGTACGGTTGGGGCCTCACACCGCTATTCACTACGAACACCGGGGCCTGGTCAATAACCCAAGATCTCTTTGAACAGATCTACGAAACGCGAACCCCATTCTGGACACAGCTAACGGCAAATGACGTCACCTCCAACGTCTACTTTTCCAACAATCGCTATGGCATCTATGCTCTCGGTTTTCCAGTACTGACAATTTACGATCACCTCGTGAGAATCGCTGAAATAGTCGCTCTTATGGGTGTCGCCTATCTGCTCTGGCTATTTCTGTCGACGGCATCCGGTCAAGTATCAGGTGCCGGCAATCTATTTGGATACGGTTTACTGCGCGAAGTTAGAACGAGTTTCTACCGCAGACTCTTTATTGCATTTGTTGTTGGGGCCGTCGTGCCCATACTGCTGTTAGCATTTGCAGTCAGAAACTACGCAATCGCACAACTACAGAGCGACGCAGAATCATTTGCGACCAGAACAGCACTAATTGCACAACGTGTCATTTCAGAGTTGAGCACCACCGAAGATACCGACGGTGCTCAGGTTAGCGACGATTTACTTGTTTTCGTGAGTCAAGTCATTGATCAGGATGTGAACGTCTTCGAAGGTTCACGCCTGGTTGCGACTAGCGAACGAGACCTCTTTGCTTCCGGCATATTACCGACACGGACACCTGATGAAGTCTATGAAGCCATCGTTCTGTCACAATCCCAAAGCTTCGTCACTACAGATTCCATTGGGCAAGGAGATTACCTCGTTGCCGCCGCCCCGCTATTGCCAGGTGTTCCCGACTCTATAGTGACTGTGCCACTGGCGTCGCGCCAGTATGAAATCGACCAACAAATCGATGAATTTGATCGCGGCCTTTTACTCTCGGTGATGCTACTCATTCTACTCGGCGCAATCAGTAGCTACTACATTGCTGACCGAATTGCTAATCCAGTACAACAATTAACGAAGGCCACAAGAAGAATCACCCAGGGCACCTACGACGAGCCTATCGTCACCAGGTCAGATGATGAACTCGAACAACTCGTCTCTGCATTTAACCAGATGGCAAATGAACTTACTGAACAACGCAAAGAACTTGCCCACACGAATCGGCTCAAAGCCTGGGCCGAGATGGCTCGACAGGTCGCGCATGAAATCAAAAATCCGTTAACACCAGTCCAACTATCCGCTGAACACCTTTTGCGGGTGCACACGGACAAAGGCAAACCACTCGGTCCAGTACTCGACGATTGCGTTACATCAATTCTGAAACAGGTCACGAATCTACGGAACATCTCGTCCAATTTTTCAAATTACGGCACATCACCAGACCTAAACAAACGGGATGTAACAGTTGATGAGGTTCTCTCGGCGGCGATCGATCCATATCGCCGCGGCTTATCTAATAGGATTGAAATCCTTACGAGCTTTCCGGGCTCGCCGATTCACATGCACATCGATCCGACCTTAGTCGGAAGAGCGCTCACAAACATCATCGAAAATGCCTTACACGCCATGCCCGGGACCGGACGCCTCTCGATTGATGTCTGCGAAATGCGCAATGCCGTATCAATCGCGATCCGGGACACCGGAGGTGGGCTTGATGAGGAAACACAACGTCGAATCTTCGAGCCGTACTTTTCGACGAAAGTAACTGGGACTGGACTCGGAATGGCTATCGCGAAACGGAACGTCGAACTTAACGGCGGCTCCATTGACGTTCACAGCACGCCCGGGTCGGGAACATCCGTAACCGTAAAGCTTCCATTTAGCTCAGATGATCGAATGAGTTCATGAGGCCGAACGATTTACTTCCTGTCCATCCGCAAGGTCTGTAGAATTTCGTGGCGTCCGTCCACGGCTAACTATGTAGCCGAAAATTCCGGACAACAGGTAGGCATAAGCCAAGACAACTAAAACGATCTGGGGCTCTGCGGCAACCGCCCCAATGACGGTAGCAATTACGAGCGGCATCATATATGACCGCTGCCGTCCGGGTATAAGAAAATTAAAACTCCTGAATCTTACGCGACTAACCATGAGTCCGGCTGGTAATAACATCACTATTAACGCACCAGCAATCGGGAACGGTTCCGCGAACCCAGCAGGTAGCGCAAACACCGTCGCTGCCGGCACGCCCGCTGCCGCAGGACTCGGCATGCCAACGAAATACTTTTTTTCACTACCTTTTGTCTGCACATTGAAACGCGCCAAGCGGACCGCAGCCGCGGTTAACCACAGGAAAGCTACCGCCCATCCCAGTTGCCCAAGCGGTTCCAAGCCCCATGCAAAGACCAGCGTCGCCGGTGCTACGCCAAACGAGATAATGTCCGCAAGCGAATCAAATTCAACACCAAAGTCGCTGGTCGATCCGGTCGCCCGAGCAATCCGACCATCTAAGAGATCCAATACGTTTGCAATGCCAATAAATGGTGCCGCTGTGACAAAATCCCCGCGCATTGAATACACGATGCACGCCCAACCGCAAAACATATTCGCAACGGTGAACATACTTGGCAAAAAGAGCACACCTCTTCGCGGGCGTCTTTGTCGTGGGCTTTGCCGTCGAAACATCGCTAAAACGTTACTCATTTCATGCTCGCAAGCGTCCCAATTACCGTCTCGCCACCACGAACCACGTCACCGACCTTAACACTCACATGTGCTGTTATCGGCATAAAGACGTCCATTCGAGACCCAAACTTCATAATACCGAATCGTTGACCCCGATCCACAACCATGTCTGGCTTAATACGGCAAACTACCCTTCTCGCCAAGAAGCCCACAACTTGTCGAAATGCAATTAATTGCCCGCCACTCTCAACAAGAATCTCAGACCTTTCATTTTCCTGAGCCGACCGTTTATTGAACGCTGCAAGAAACCTTCCAGGCCGATAGGTTACGTCAATCACTCTCCCGCCAACAGGTGCCCTGTTGACATGCACGTCTAGAGGAGAGAGGAAGATGCTTACCTGAAGCCAATTTCCGTCTGGGGCCACGGAGGGTTGCGATTCGCCCGCATGAAGCACGCGACCGTCAGCCGGGGACAGAATATCCCCAGCGTTCAAATTGTCCGGTGGTGTTCTCTCAGGGTCCCTAAAAAATAGCCCTAACGCAACCGCCAGAGCTACAAATAGCAAGCCACCAAGCACCTGTCCAAATCCGATCAGAGATGCCCCAATAACCAATGGGCAAATAACGAACGGAAGCCCGTCTCGATCCATGCGCGTGGGTTGTGAAATAGT
>CAYFJM010000081.1:0-7595 GCA_964343415.1 uncultured Vicinamibacteraceae bacterium
CTCAAAAAAATTTTTTTAGACATTAGGCTTTCATTGGTCCGTTCGGAATGCCCGCCCCCTCACGAACAAATCGAGCGAGGTTTGACATGTCTTCGTCTCCGTATCCTTGCGCGATCAAAGCATCTTCAATCGTTGCAACTAGGCTTGCGATAGGAACTGGCACTTTGAATTGTTTCGCTGTGTCGAGTGCGATACCGAGATCTTTTCGGTGTAGCCGAGTTCGAAATCCGAGAGGGTAGTCGTCATTTAACATCTTGTCAGAACGGTTGTTCAGAATCCATGATCCAGCAACCCCACCACCAATCGCGTCAACGACGCGCTCAGGGTTTGCGCCTGCCCGATATGCAAGGGTTAGCGCCTCGGCTAAGGCCATAAAGGTTCCAGCGATAGCTACTTGATTTGCAACCTTCGCGATCTGTCCACAACCGACCGGTCCAATCCGAGTTACTTTTGCGCCAATGATTTGCAGCACTGGTTCAGCGCGCGCGAAATCTTCTTCTGTACCGCCACACATAATAGTGAGCGTTCCCTTAATTGCACCTTCTGAGCCACCAGAAACCGGTGCATCAACGTACCCAATATTTTTTTCGCGGAATTGTTCGGCGAATCGGCGCGTGGCTTCAGGCGCAATAGAGGAGCAGTCAATAATTAGCGCACCGTCTTTGAGTGAAGAAATTACTCCGGTGTCTGGATCAAGTAATACTCGCTCGACGTCTGGGGTATCTGATACGCAACACAGCACAATGTCGACATCGTTCGCGGCGGAAGCAGGTGTTTCTGCTCGTTTTGCGCCAATTTTTTCGAGAGGTTCTTCACGACTTCTAGTTCTGTTTTGAACAGTGACTTCACAGCCGGCTTTAATTAAATTGGTCGCCATTGGGGCGCCCATTGTTCCCATGCCTAGTACCGCAATTTTCATCGCGCTAATCTCCTTCGTTGTCGTTCACGATGACACACGTGCATGAACAATGCCGCGGCCAGATTGTGGACGGTTTGTTACAAGTGCAAGAAATTTCTTCCAATACCGAAATGACGGTGAGTACACAGTTTTGACTTCATCAAAACCTGAGGATTGTAGCATTTGGTTTAATGCCGTCATGGTCGGCATGGCACACATTTCGTAGCGTGTTTCCGCCACATGTTCATCACCAGGAAAAAATGGAACAAGTGGATAGCGTTCGTGTACAAACGGCAGCAAAACATGGGTTTCACAGATTAACAGTCGTTTAGTGACCTTCGCGATCTGCTCAAGTGCTGCTAATGGGTTTCGGAGATGGTAAAAAACGCCGAGAAGTAAGACCAAGTCAAATTGGCCAATTTCTTTTGGGTCGAGAGTATGTACATCAGCACGCCGATGTTCCACTGATGAGTCAAGCTGCTTGTGCATAGACAGGAATTCATCCATGCCAAATTCATCCCACGAAAAGCTGTCAACGGCTAAGACTCGTTTGGCACCTCTGCGTTCGCACTCAAATGAAAAATATCCATGCCACGCACCGATGTCGAGTACAGACCACCCAGTGAGGTCTTGAGGGATTTGCAGAAGGTTGAGGCGCCTTTCGAAACGACGGCGGATCAATCCCTCGTGGGAAAAAAATGATGCACCGCTGTCGGGGCGACTAATTACTTGGTGTGGGCGTTCTTTCATAACGGTGGATGAAGCAAAAGCTTGCAGGATATTACGCGGGTCTCAACTAACGTGTCTACCCATCAAGACGAAGTTGTTCGCGAATATGTTGCTGGCGATCATCAATGGGAGGGTGTGTTGACAGGTAGGCGCTGAGACCGAGTGGGTCACTCGAACCTTCGAGGTTTCGAAACCGTTCCAGCATGCGCAGTGCACCGCGAGGGTCGAATCCCGCAACTTGGGCCAAGCGCGATCCCAAGACGTCAGCTTCAAACTCTTGTTCTCTCGAATAAGCTTTTTCGAGCCATTGTACCCCCACAGACCGAAGCCAGGGGGCGACAGCTCTCCCAGTCGGTGTAGCCATTGATGCCATAGACAGTGCTTTTTGAGACAAAATTCGATCAATCGCATGTCGCCGGATTACGTGGGCCATTTCGTGGCCGATGACACATGCTAATTCGTCAGAATTTTTTTCCGTAAGTTCGATGAGAGCGGGGGCGATAAAGATGAATCCACCGGGTAATGCAAAGGCGGTGGGGTTTTTACTTGACAAGACTTTTATTTCAAAGTGGTGATTCCTGTTTTTTACGCGTTCTGCGAGTGGTTTGGCGATGTTGTCGAGCAGAATTTGGAACTCAGGAGACCCGGACCCTTGGGATTGTTCTTCAATGACTTTCGCCATGTCCCGCCCGACGGCTTGTTCGGCTTTAATTGCTTCATTTTCATTTCCGGCGACGGATTGCCACATCCACTTCGCTTTTAGGAACTGTTTTCCAGCGAGTCGACCGAACAGGTACGGCGCACCTTTTGCCATAAATACAGAGTTTAGCGCGTTGGGTCTGGTGATGGAGGTCGAATGTTGACTTTTAGTGGTCGGTTTCAGTTGTTGTGCTAAATACGAACTTAGGGTCAGATACCGGGAGCACTGGAAAGGTGCGTAAGAATCCCGTGTAGCAAAACATAAAGAGACCAAAGACGCCGACCGTGATGAGAATTTCAAGGAGGCCTAGTGGGATTCCATCCTCATGCCATAGCGATGGTGCGACAAGAATAAAGCGTTCAAACCACATACCCACAAATGCGATGCAGGCGATGGTTAATAGTCCGGCAGGGTTCATTTTGATTGCTTTACTTAAAAGCGATATGAATGGAATAACGAAACAGAGGCCAAACACGGTCCAGGTGATCGGGGCCCACGCACCATGCATCCGGTGATACAGAAACTCAGTTTCTTCGGCTAAATCGCCGTACCAGATGACAAGGTACTGGGAAAAAAGCATGTATGCCCACAAGATTGAAAACCCAAACAGCAACTTCCCGACATCGTGTAATTGCTGTGTTCCCACATATGCGGCGATCCCGAGGCGATGTCGTCCCCAGGTGGCAACAATAGCCAGGAACGCCAAGCCGAGAAATAAGTTGCCAATGAAGTAATAGCCACCCATCAATGTCGAAAACCAGTGAAGATCAAGCGACATAACGAAGTCGAATCCAACTAAACTGAATACCCACCCGTAGCTAATCAGAACCGCCACGGCAAGCCGATCTTGTGCACGTTGTCCAAGCTTTCGTTCTGTATCGGTATCTTGCCAGTTCGCTATAAGTTTCTTGGCGTAGCCCTGCGCCGACCGGCTTCCGGATTCGTGCAGCATCCCGATGTCTGGGCGGAGTGATTTATAGACGTAGAGCAGACTGAAACCGGTCAGGACAGCGAAAGCGACGAGCTGCCTAGTGACAAAAAAGGGAATATTGAGCCAAGGGGTTTTTGCCTCGATTGGTTCATGGACCCAAGGGGCCCAACTTGAAACACCGGCTAGTAAAACGAGCAACATACCCAATGCGACCGGAAAGAACCCTGCTGTCGCTTCCGCTGTTCGTTTGAGAGGTCGTCCCCACCGCGCAGAGGTCACTTGTAATAGTGCGGATAGAACCACTCCAGACTGAGCCAACCCAGCAAAAACTAAGAAATTAATTAGGAGGCTTTGCCAGGCGCGCAGACTATTTCCGAAGAACACGCCGAACAAAAACGCAAGAATACCGACGATCCCGAACCCAAGGAGGGCGCGACGGGTACTTTCCGACACGAGTGAACCCGATGCTACCGGAATAAGATTCATTCCTGGGAGGCCTCCGGCGCAGGTTCTAATGTCTTGACGAAGTTGACGAGCGCCCATCGTTCGTTGGTACTCAGAGCGTCTGCAAAGCGTGGCATGTTTCGGCCACCCTCTCTGATGATGGTGTATAAGAATCCATCCGGATAGTTCCGCACGTGTCGCATGGTCAGGTCTGGCATGCGGCGATAGAAGGACGCTAATTGGCCGTTGCCGCGACCAAGCTCGCCGTGACAGAGGGTGCAATAGGATTGGTATAGTTTTGCTCCCTGCGCAATAGTGGTTGGGTCATTGGCAAGGGGGTTGGGCAGGTCACGTGCTTGTCGACGGTTAAGCTGACGAGCTTCATCGGTTGCCATGGAGCGATCCGGTGGTGGTCGGTGTTCTGATTGTGGTAAGACGACCGGGCCGGTCCACATATCTCGAACCTGAGATAATGCTAGTACAGAACTTCCAGCGACCCAGGCAAATATCACACTGAATATAAATTTACGCATTCGATCGCACCTCAATCGCTCCGGTTGTCTCTAGCGTTTCGCGCACCGTTGACTGCGATGTGTCACCACATTGGACCTCGATACCAAAGTGGTCGTTTGAAAAACGTGTATCTCTTAGTGGTATGCGGGACTGTGGTAGACCAGCTAGTCCGAAAAAGCTCATCATTCCAAAAATCGCTCCGAATAAAATCATCAATTCGAATGCAATAACAACGAATGCGGGTATTGAAATAAGAGGCTTCCCACCTGTAATCAACGGCCATTCGTACACTGTGTAGATTGGAAAGGCGAAGCCTATGACGCAGCCAAGAATTCCACCAATTAGCACAAACAGTCGAACCGGACTGGCGTCTGTCTTTAACATGCTTTCGATCGCGTGATCAGGAGCGGGCGTATATGCGGAGATGTCATTAATGCCGTTCCGCCGAAGCGATTTGATGGCATCAATGGCTTTATTCCGACTGTTGTAAATTCCCAACAATGATTCCATAGTCGAATTCCTAGTTCGCCGCACCGAAACAGACAAAGCCCGCATTGGGACGGCCGTGCAATGCTGCGTTGCTACTCGTCATGTTGTGCGTCCTCCTTCATTTCTGTAATTGAAATGGCAGGGAAATTCTTGACGAACAACAAAAAGAAAAAGAAAAACCACGCAAAGCTTCCAGCTGTAATCGCTCCTTCAATCCATGTGGGTTGATAGAGGCCATCGGTCCAATTTGCAGGGTCGAAGTCGTGAGAAAGTGAGGTGACGATGATGACGAAACGTTCGAGCCACATACCGATGTTGATGAAGATGGAAACTACGAAAAGTGCAGCAAGGCTCGTTCGGACTCGTTTTGAAAATAAAACCAGTGGAATGATTACATTACAGGTAAACATGCCCCAGCTAAACAGCCAGTACTGTCCAAACATTCGGTCGTAAAATGTTCCTTGCTCAAACGGACTACCGCTATACCAGGCAATAAAAAATTCGGTTAAGTATGCATATCCAACAATCAGCGAGGTCACAATGATGAGCTTCGCAAGGTTTTCAAAGTGATGAATGGTGATGTACTCCTCGATTCCCAGAAGCTTTCGTAGAGGAATCAAGAGTGTGATTACCATCGCAAGACCAGAAAAGATTGCGCCGGCGACGAAGTAGGGTGCGAAAATTGTACTGTGCCAGCCAGGGAGAATGGACATGGCGAAGTCCCATGAAACGACGCTATGCACTGAGACGACTAGCGGTGTGGCAAGGGCGGCGAAGAAACCGTACAGAGCTCCCCAGTGATACCACTGGCGAGTTGATCCACGCCAACCGAGAGCTAAGACACGGTAGATAGGTTTTCGCCAGTCTGTGCATCGATCTCGTGCGGCGGCAATGTCCGGAATTAATCCAAGGAAGAGAAACATGGCACTTACCGTGAGGTAGGTAGTTATGGCAAAAACATCCCAGATGAGCGGCGATCGGAAATTGACCCAAAGTTGTCGTTCATTCGGATACGGAATTAGCCAGTAGAAAAACCATGGTCGACCAATGTGAATAATGGGATAGAGCCCGGCGGTCATGACTGCGAAGACGGTCATGGCTTCAGATGCTCTCGCGACGGCTGTTCGCCACTTTGCACGAAATAGAAACAGCACAGCTGAAATAAGTGTTCCAGAATGTGCGATGCCAACCCAGAAAACGAAGTTAGTAATGTAGATCCCCCAGAGAAGAGGATGTTCATAGCCAGCCACTCCGAGACCGCGCTGCCATTGTTGTGCGAAGGCGTACCCGCCAAAACTCAGTACGATCAAGATGAATCCGAGCGCTCCGTAATAAGGCAAACCTGGGGCCTGTAGCGTACGCAGGATATCGGTGTTGATTTTTGCGTAGTTCATACGGGTTTTAGCCTTGAGTGACCTTCTTGAGGTAGGTTACTGCCGGTCGTGTATTAAAAACTCCTAATGCGTGGTAACTGCGGTCGTTTGCCGAGAGTTGTGACGCGCGACTATTGGGGTCGTTAAGGTCGCCAAATACGATGGCGTCCCCTGCACAGGTTTGGGCACAGGCTGGTGTGACATCGCCATCCTGGACGGGACGACCTTCGTCACGTGCTTTTTCCTTGCCTTCTGCAATCCGTTGGACGCAAAACGTGCACTTC
This sequence comes from uncultured Vicinamibacteraceae bacterium, assembly GCA_964343415.1. GTDB lineage: Bacteria > Acidobacteriota > Vicinamibacteria > Vicinamibacterales > UBA8438 > DTWD01. The sequence goes on from CAYFJM010000081.1 coordinate 6,362, forward strand.
TCCATTACGCCGGCACTTCTTCCAGTAACGTCCGGGTTCAGTTGCAGATTGAGTGGTTCTGGGAATTGGGCGTCGGACCAATTGAACCGACGCACTTTATATGGGCAGTTATTGGCACAGTATCGTGTTCCGACACAACGGTTATACACCTGCGCATTAAGGCCCTCTTCTGTGTGATAGGTCGCAAACACTGGGCAGACGGTTTCACAGGGTGCGTGGTCACAGTGCTGGCAGAGCATTGGTAGGAATCTCGAGTCGACTGAGTCCGTGTTTTGTGCCGTGTCAGGTTCGGTGAATCGTTCGATCCGCATCCATGACATGGTTCGTCCAAGCAGCATTTCCTCCGCACCCATAACCGGAATATTGTTTTCCGCGTAGCAGGCCGCGACGCAGGCATTGCATCCGTTACAGGCATCTAGGTCGATGGCCATTCCCCAACGGTGTTCTGGGTGTTCGTGTTCTGGATACAAACTGAAGTGATGTTCTTCTGGATGTACATCGCCGGCAACCAGTGCTGCGAGTGAGACCGACTGTGCGAGGTCTCGCCCGTCTTGGTCAAAGGTATGCTGCAGTCGTGGAATTGGGCGTCTGAGGTCTCGCGGTTCAACGTCAACTTGCGTGCCAGCCCACCGAACGCTCCCGGCTAATGTCTCGGGTGTCGGATCAAGCAAAGCCATGGGATTGACGCCTCGGTGATTAGCGTATCTACCATAGTCCGTATGTCCTTGCCCAATTGGTATCGCTACGACGTTATTCCGAACATGTGGATTAATAATGATCGTTGCATCAACAGTTCCGAAGTCCGACTGCAGTGATACAAGTTGTCCATCTTCTGCACCAATACTTTCCGCCGTCTCAGGTGTAATTTCAGCCCAGCTTCCCCACGTTGCTTTGAGCATAGGGTCCGGTATTTCCTGAAGCCAGGGCTTGTTGGCACCCCTCCCGTCGTAGAAGTGGAGTGATGGGTAAGTCACGAGCGTTAATGCACGACGACTTTCGCCGGTTGGTCCAAGGTTTTCGAGGGAGATATCGCCCAGTTGTTCAGTTAACGTGATGGGTGAATTGTTCGTGGCTGAGTCCAGCCACAAACCGCCATCTCTAAGTGCATCAGCCCAAAAGTTTTCAAACGTTTCAGGATCGACAGACTCCTGTTGTTCGGCTGACTCTGAGTCGGTTGATGGCTGGAGATTACGCCATGCCTCGCGGAGAACTTCATAGAACTCTCCTTCCGGCA
>CAYFJM010000082.1:0-7589 GCA_964343415.1 uncultured Vicinamibacteraceae bacterium
AGACATCTTCACCACGTAACGTATGCAACGCGTACAACAATCCCACCGCAAAGCTACTAGACGAGCCAAGCCCAGAGGACACAGGTAGGTCAGAAGCAGTAGCAATAAACAGCGGAGGTTCCACATTCACCAATCGGAGGCACTCGCGAGCTATATCGTTCTCAATATCGTCAAGATTGTTTACATGCTCTGTCTTTGAATAGCTAAGCCGGTAATTTTCGTTAAACAATGAGCTGTGTCTCTTCACGGTAACGTAGATATATTTATCAATCGCCGAACTAAGAACGGCACCTCCATGCTGGCGATAAAACGCTGGAATGTCAGTGCCTCCTCCAGCAAAACCCACTCTCTGCGGCGTAATTGTAGTAACTGCCCGAGGCAGTAAGCTTAAGTTAGGCATAGTTACGTATCAGCAGTAGCTTTTCTCCCAAGACTCATAGCAAGATACTATCCACGGAACTGCCTCGACCATTGTTTCTGCGGTAAAAGACGGCGTCGCACCTCCGCCTGGATCGTGATCACGTTCCGGTCCGATCAACACGCTCAGGCACTCTGCATTAAAGGCTGCCCTACTATCACGCGGATCGTCACCGACATACACAGTTCTATCCATCCTCAATAAATGCGAACGAGATGCTCTGAAAAACATGCCAGGGTTTGGTTTTCGACAACTGCAACCCTCATCCCAATGGTGAGGACAAACGTACACATCAATGACATCGATGCCTTGTTCACGTAATTCGCACACCATTCGAACATTAATCTCGTCAACCGTTTTTGGCGTCAACATACCACGTGCAATTCCCGCCTGATTCGACAACACAAGAAAGCGAAAACCTTTTTCTGCCAACTGCCGCATCGCCTCTACTGACTGTGAAATCCAGTGAAAATCATGCCAACTGGCAATGTACTCACCACGCGGCGCACGTTTATTAATGGTGCCATCACGATCGATCATCAGGACACGTTTAACAGCAAGATACTGCTCAGCCAATTTCAATCGGTCTAGATCAGAAATACTGTGATAGGAGTCTCCAGACACAAAGCCGGAAACCGGTTCGCTTGTTACAAGCTTCTCCAAAATGTAAGAGAAACTCACATCTGGGTCTTCATAGACATTGAGCATTCGGTCTCGTTCAACAATCATGTATCCAACCTCAACATAATTAAGATCACGCTTTGAACGCGTCCGATCATAGAGCTCAACATTCCCTTCGCAATCGAGTCGAACGTTACCATTTTCTTTTTTATGAAGAAAAAGCGTCAAAGCATTCGACGCGGCCAAATGAACCGATTGCAATTTTTTCACATTCACAGGAACATAATTATCAGAGTACAACAGCAGAAATCGGCTACAGAGCAGTTCTCTGGCTTCCCAGATCCGCCGACCCGTATCCCACTCCACGGGACCAGAGGAATAATCGATCTGGACGCCGAATCCAGTCCCATCTCCAAAATAGTCTTGAATCATTTCACCGTAATACCCTGTCAGAAGTACAACGCTTTCTAGGTGCTGATCTCGTAGCTGGTAAATCAAGTACTCAAGAAATGGTCTTCCACCGACAGGAGCGAGTGGCTTTGGCAAATTTTCGGTGAGTGGCCGCAATCGCTCACCCAATCCACCACAAAGAACAACAGCTTGATTTACCCTATCCATTAGCGGCCGTCCAGTGCATCAAGTGTCGAAGCTATTCCTTTGTCGATGCCTATCCTTGGACGCCAGTCTGTCGCCGACGTGATTTTTTCTGTACTTGCCCAAAACCCAGACCCATTAGAAATATCTGCAAAGAGCCTTGTCTTCTTGTAGTAGTCCGCCGCGATATTGGCGATCTCGGCAACACTTGTCGGACGACCACTACCAATGTTGAACACCCCCGACGGAGCATTACTAGACAGTAGTGAAACCAAAGCAGCCACAACATCATCAACATGAATAAAGTCTTGGAGCATCCCTGGTGTTCGGATATCCGGCTTCACACCAGACAAATACGCATGCCGAATCGATGGAAGTAGTGACGTCGAGCGTTGCCCTGGCCCATAGACGAAAAAAATGCGCCCCCAGTGATATTTGAGGCCAGCACTACGAGCAACGCTACTAAGCACATTAAACAAAGATGCTTTTGTTGCTGCGAACAGACCAACATCAATCGGGTCTTGATCTTCAGTCACCCGTCCAGAAGCACGACCATATTCCCAGCACGTACCGGCAATAACAATTCGCTTCAATCCAGACTGAACTAAGACATCCAGAAGTCGAAGACTAGTATCAAGGTTTGAACGACAACGCTCAAAGGAATAGTCGGGAAGCCCTTCCCATGCAAGATGCAAACACCACTCAGGTTGAAACATAGCTACCTTCGTGATCCAGTCGCGGTCTGTCGCCAGATTCGAAGCAACTACATTCAGACTCGGAGCAGTCGGTAAACGTTCAGGATGGCGAGAAATGCACAGCAGATCGTGCTGGGCTAATAACGGAATAACTCTACGACCAAGAAAGCCAGTTCCACCGGTGACAAGAACGCGCATCGCGATTAAATGTTACTCAATCAACGTTAAGTCAAAGTCAGGAAAAGCACGATCCCGATCCGAGATTACTTTCGGAACCATTGGCCATCGAACATTAAATGCGGGGTCATCGTAGCGAATACCGGAAGCCGAAGTAGGAGCAAACATTTCACTCATGTAGTAATGAAGAGTCGTTTCAACGCTCGTGGTAATCCATGCGTTTGCACAACCAGCTGGCACGTAAATACTCCGCCGATCAATCGCCGATATTTCCACCGATCTCCACTGCATAAATGTGGGTGATGACCGCCGAAGATCGATCACTACGTCATAAATGCTACCAGTCATGCAAGAAATGGTCTTTGCTTCAGCATGAGGGCCCTGCTGAAAATGAAATCCACGTAAAGTACCGAGCGCGTGATTTTCAGAAATGTTACCCTGAGCTACGGTCGCTGAGAGTCCGTGTCGAGCAAATTCTTCTTTACAGAAATGACGCCGAAACGCGCCTCGACTATCCGCAAACACCTCTGGCTCTATCAGCCACACGCCAGGACAATCCATCTCAACAAATTTCATTTAATAACAACCGGATCATGGGGTAGAGGAACGATAATCTCTCCTTTCCAACCAAATTCATCACGGATTTGAGAAAGTATTTCGTTCTGGAAATTCCATCCAAGTAGCAATACGACATCAGGCTTCTCGCTAAATGCTTGATCTGGAGGCACAATCAAAATATCAGTTCCAGGGGTATAAGTATCGTGCTTCAATGGCGCTCGGTCAGCAATTACCTTCAGGTGGCTCGAGTTAATGCCACAAAAATTAAGTAAGGTCGAGCTCCGCGCTGATGCGCCATAACCAATCATGTGCTTTCCCTGTTCGCATCTGGATAGCACTAACTCCCTGAGCGCTGAACGATGGCGTCGACACCGCTGCCCAAACTCTATCCACGGCTCCTCTCTTCCAACACCAATACTGTTCTCACGCGTCAACATCTCTTCATAAATGGCAGTGACTTGCCTTATCGTTTTTGAAAAGTACACAACCAACGAACCCCCGCTGATCGGGCTCTCGGTGACATCAAAAGGGTACAAACCGAAACGACCGAGCAGCGAACTCATGCTCTGCAGGGAATGGTAGAAAAGATGCTCATGATAGATAGAGTCGTAATGTAATTCCTCAAGAATGACGTCGGATCTGTGAAACTCAATAGCTCCTGTGCCTTTTTCCTTCAGGCACATAGCCATGCCAGCAACAACGTCATTTGCATCCGCAACGTGAGGGATAACGTTCCGCGCGAATACTGCATCGGCTGCGCCATCACGCTCCACTATTTGCGCTGCAATTTTTTGTCCAAAAAAATCTGCAACCGTAGGAATCCCATCCTCTTGAGCAATTTGAGCAATATTTTGCGCAGGATCCACACCCAAAACACGGTCTCCACGTTCAGTAAAGCGTTTTAAGAAAGTTCCATCGTTACTCGCAACCTCAACAACAAAAAGAGAATCCGATTGGCAACGAGCAGACAGCCGTTCACAAAACAACTCACTGTAGCTACGGGCACCTTCGGATGTACCCGTCACCCAAACATACTTTTTAAACAAAAGTTCCGGTGCGACAGTTTCTGTCAATTGGACCGTGCCACATACCTGACATCGACAGATTTCAAGAGGAAAAATCGGTAATTCCTCTGTTACATTTTCACGTAGGCTATTCGCAAGCGGCTGTTTACCTAGGTTAAGCAGCGACGAACTAACCTTTTCGTCGCAGACTCGGCACCTATCGATCGTTTGCGAAGAAGAGTTACTCACAGCCACCGCAGTTCTGCATCGAGCTGACCCGCGTTCATAAGATAATTCAATTGATCCAACCGATTCGTTTGACGTCCACGAAATTGATCTTCAGTAAAACCGACGCGATTGAACAACTCCACAAGCTCTTGCCCACCACGGTCGAGGCTCCATTCCGGTTGATACCACTCACTCAACTCACTAAGTATCCTCTTAAAGCTGACCTGATAAGTTCGAGCATCAGGTCCGTGTTCTCCTGTATACGTAATAACGCTTCCCGGAACTGCGCGCCCTGCCGCCTCAGCAAGGTCTCGAATAGAATAATTTCCACCAGAGATCCCAACATTGTAAGACCGGCCTTTAACTACTGCTTCAGGCGCCTCTAGGCCAGCTATAAAAGCAGAGCAGGCATCGCGCACATGCACCACAGGCCTCCAAGGAGTCCCGTCACTTTTGATCTCAATTTTTCCTGTTGTGTAAGCACAGGCAACCAGACTGTTAAACACAATGTCACAGCGCAACCGAGGACTCGCACCGAAGATTGTAGATGGGCGAAAACAAACAATCGTAAAATCTGAATCCGATAGTTCTTTTAATGCAAGTTCGGCATCCCACTTCGTCCGAGCATAAGCAGTAATCGCATTCTTATCACTGTCATCTTCATCCAATTCTTGGTCGGTATTCGACACGCCATACATACTCTGAGAAGACGCGTACACGAAACGCTGCACACCCGCTTCTCGGGCATATTTTGCTAATCGAATCGTACCCTCGAAATTAATTTGCTCTGTCAGCTTTGGTGCAAATTCGCCAAGCGGATCGTTAGACAGCGCCGCGAGGTGCACAATCGCATCGACACCATCGAGATCTGAAATACTGACGTCACGAATATCTTGCTCAATCGACGGGTACGTCGTTACATGCGATTCGATAAGGCAGTCTTGGTAGTAGCCAGCATCAAGACCTACCACCGAATACCCTCTACTTGAAAGAACGCCCGTTAATACAGAACCAATATAACCTCTGTCACCTGTGACAAGTACCTTTACTACATTGCCCATGGCTATTACCCCGACTCGACCAGGCGATCAACAACGGCCAATAGCCACGACTGATGTGTCGTCTCAACAACATTGTAACTTTCACTATTCACCCACAAATTAAGGTCCCCCAACTTCCGTAGTCGATTACTTGTATCGAACCCAGACAGTGTCACCACCTGAAGTCCGAGTTCACGAGCAGCTCTAGCACCAACTACAACATTCTGAGACTCTCCACTGCTGCTGATAATTACAACTAAATCGCCACGATCGCTATAGAATTCGAGGGCCTTCGCCATCCAATTCTCATAGCCATAGTCATTTCCAAAACAGGTAATCAAATCGGCTTCGTTAAAGTTAATCGCCCGTACCCGGGCTGCCTTAGTTAAGTCAACCGCAACGTGGCTCGCCATAGCCGCACTGCCGCCGTTACCGATCAAAATAACCTTGCCACCCTTATCCCGAACCGCAGCAAAAACCTCATACAGTTCGCTAAGTTTTTCTACAGATACATCACGTAGACGGACGCTTAATTCATCAAAATACGAATCGAAAAATCTCCCTTGCTTAGACAGCCTTCTGCTCCTGAAGTAGCTTAGCCGGTGACCCCTCTGCAATAACCTGGCCTCGTTCTAACTGATATAAGCGGGAACAATGCTCAACGGTTGACAGTCGATGAGCGACAATCAGCAATGTTTTACTACCCTGCAGCGCTTCCACTGAATCCATTACGTCTTTTTCCGTTAGAGTGTCAAGCGCACTTGTCGCCTCATCAAGAACTAAAACCGGAGGGTCATGGTACAACGCACGAGCGATGCCGATGCGCTGTAGTTGTCCACCAGAAAGTCGAACCCCTCTCTCCCCAACAATCGTGTCGAGCCCATCGGGCTGCCCCGCTACAAATGCATCCAGTTGCGCGGCTTGTAGCGCGCGAGTCACTGCTTCCTCGTCAATTTGGTCTGAAGGGACCCCAAAAGCCACGTTATTCCGCAAGGTGTCATCTGTCAAATAAACAGACTGTGGCACATAGCCTATCTGGTCTTGCCACTCTCGAAGATTTATCTGAATATCTTTCTTGTCAACTTTCACTTCACCTGACGTCGGGGTCAGTAAACCCAACACAATATCAACAAGAGTACTCTTCCCAGAACCGCTTGGACCGACAAACCCAATTGACTCTCCTTTACGAATGGAAATACTAAGACTTTTTAATGCGGCCTCCTTGGATGAAGGGTACCCGTAGTCAACATCCTCCAACTCAATGTCATGCTTAAAGCAATTTCGCACTCGAGAATCAATATCAATTTCTGTATTTACCGGTAACCCAGGAGTCAGTTTAAGTTCTTCGCGCAAAATCTTAATCACTGGCATGCCATATGGAAGATTCTGAATTGCGCCAAGTACTCGATAGGCCGATGGCATTAATCGAAACGCCGCGGCAGCAAACAATCCCAATGTCGGAACAATAGCCGCTGCCTCCTGCCCCTGTGCAAGCATTGCAATAATTAGGGTAGCCAAGCCACTTACTGCAAGTAGCTCAATCCATAAACGGGGTAACAACTGCAACGTAGCCTGAAACTGTTCGATCCGAGCGCTTTCTGCGTTGTGCTCTTCGTACTTGGCAAGAAATCCTGATTCTCGTCCAAGTACCTTGGCCTCCTTTACACCACCAAGCCCCTGCTGCAACTCCTGAATGCGCTGACCGTCATGATGCTGCCGAGCAATACCCAAACGTAATAATCGGCCACGGGTAAAAAGATGGAAGCCCCAAGCAGCAAAACCAAGTATCAGCACCACTAAGAGCGCACCAATTGGTTCAACAATAAACAATAGACAGGTCACTCCGACCAACACTAAACCTTCACCAAGTACCACCAACGTTGGGTTAAGAATCAAAAACCACAACTTGTGCACTTCATTAACCGCATTGCGGATTAACTGCGCTGAATTCCGCTGTAAATGAAATGCATATGGCTGATGCAAATACGTAGAAAACAGTTCTCTCGAAATATGCCGTTGCACACCAAAAGCAAAATCATTTTGATACCAAGCTAAAAATCCAAGAAAGAGTGCCTTGATCAAATAGACACCGACAAGGAGCAGCATCCCACCGGTTATGAGCTGTATCTGGGTCGGCTGCCCCAATATCTCAAGCACCACGGCCAAGGGTGGGTATGCTTCTGACGGGTCAGCCTGCAAAAGCAGCGTAACGGCCGGAATGACCAAGCCTATCCCGAGCATTTCCAGCCCCATG
>CAYFJM010000083.1:0-7525 GCA_964343415.1 uncultured Vicinamibacteraceae bacterium
CTCTTCGTCTATAAGTACAGCCATAGCACGCTAACTACCATCCGATGCTAGTGCGACCACCGCCGTCGCTGCTTCATCCATTGTCCGCACGGTCGTGAAATTCAACCCGCTCGCACTAAGCATCGCTCGTCCGTCCCCTACATTTGTGCCTTCCATCCGAATAACCACCGGTAGAGAGACATCAAACTCTTTTACCGCATCGATGACGCCGGCGGCCAAAACATCGCAACGCAATATGCCACCAAAAATATTAATAAGAATCGCCTTAACATTTTCGTCTGCCAACACAATCCGAAATGCATTACGAATCTGGTCAGCGTTAGCACCACCACCGACATCCAGAAAATTAGCCGGCGAACCGCCTGCAAGCTTAATTATGTCCATCGTTGCCATCGCAAGCCCGGCGCCATTCACCATGCAACCGATAGTTCCATCGAGTCGGATGTAATTTAGATCGTAAGTCGAAGCCTCCACTTCTAGAGGATCCTCCTCATGAATATCGCGTAGGCCTATCAATTCGGTCCGGCGAAATAATGCGTTGTCGTCTAATCCAATTTTGGCATCGAGCACCACAACCTCTCCGTCGCTCGTAACGACTAGTGGATTAATCTCTAGTAGAGAGGCATCAGTTTCATGAAACAGGCGCGACGCTGCCACCATCGCACGCACCGCGTTTCGAGCAGGTCGGCCTTTCAGCTCAATAGCGTAAGCCAGTCTACGAGCTTGAAATTCGAACAGACCATTCGCGGAATCGACGCTCTCACGACAGATTAGATTAGGTGTATCTGCCGCGACCTGCTCAATCTCCATGCCGCCCGCTGAACTTGCAATTACGATCGGCTTCGCGCTTCCCCGGTCCAAAACCACACCAAGGTAATACTCCCCAGCAATATCGATGGTCTCTTCCACTAAGACTTGGCGTACTAACTGTCCAGATTCGCCAGTCTGCGCTGTCACCAGGCGCATGCCGAGCATCTGCGCCGCTAGTTTTTCAACTGCATCCGGACCATCGACAACACCGACTCCGCCACCTTTTCCTCGGCCACCCGCATGAATCTGGGCCTTGACCACGACCGCCCCACCCAGACGCTCTGCTACCGCTCGCGCCTCCTGCGGCGTACAAACCACCTCACCCCGCGGAACGGCGAATCCGGCCTTCGCAAGTATTGCTTTCGCCTGGTACTCGTGAATCTTCACAGCGCCAGTTATGAACTATTACACGTTAATAATGCCAACCAGTTCACGAACCGCCTCAGCCGATTTCTTTAACGCGGCATCTTCCTCCGGCGTCAACGTGATCTCAATAATCTTCTCAAGTCCGTTGCCGCCAAGCTTACAAGGCACCCCGACGAACAAGTCTTGAACTCCATATTCACCTTGCAAAAAAACTGAGCAAGGTAAAATTTTCTTCTTGTCCTTCAGTACCGCTTCAACCATTTCAACTACAGCAGAACCCGGCGCATAGTAAGCGCTGCCTGTTCCAAGTAATTTAACGATCTCCGCCCCGCCGTGCGCGGTTCGATGAACAATTGCCTCTACCTGCTCTGCGTCAAGCAATTCGGTTATAGGAATTCCAGCAACCGTAGAGTACCTCGGCAACGGCACCATCGTGTCACCATGCCCACCCAGGACAAACGCATGGGTATTTTCAACCGATACATCTAAAGCCTGTGCAATGAACGCGCGCATGCGTGCGGAGTCGAGTACGCCTGCCATCCCAATGACCCGCTCACGCGGAAAACCACTCACTCGGTACACCACCTGAGCCATAGCGTCCAAAGGATTCGTTACTGGCATGATGACGCAATCAGGCGAATACTTAATTACCTGCTCGGTCACGCCTTTCATGATCGCGTGATTCTTCGCTAGCAAATCGTCACGACTCATCCCAGGCTTCCGAGCAAGTCCCGCAGTAATCACCACGATATCCGACCCCGCAGTATCGGCGTAATCGTTCGTTCCAAGCACTCGAGCGTCCGAGCCTTCAACTGGGCAAGCCTCCAACATATCGAGGCCTTTACCCTGAGGCACGCCTTCCAGAATGTCGAGTATGACAACGTCCGCTAATTCCTTGTCCGCTATGCTACGAGCAGCCGTAGCTCCAACATTCCCCGATCCAACAACGGTCACTTTTCGATTCATGATCTCTTTCCTACTCTCTAATAGTCTAAGAACTTCATTTCGTACACTAGATTTAGGTCAGGTCCCTTTGCACGCCTCTCATTTCTTCAACAGAAAGTGTGGAAAACCTTGTGGAAAATCACGCACAAAACAATGTCACGCCTTACTAACTGGGCTGATCTAGCGATTTGCACCATCCTGGTGCGGCTACTGCATCAAAAAAAGAACTGCTGTGCTGCTTTCATCCTTACAGCGGGTGGTCATTATACTCTACGCATACTTATCAACTATTCGATTCACTGAATCAACACATACAAATGAAGATCATTATCTCTGACCCTTTGCCATCATCAGTAACCGAGTTTCTACAAAACGAAGGCTGGACCGTTGATGCACGTTCCGGTCGATCGCCCGAAGACCTATCTAACGACATTAAAGACGCTGACGGCCTTATCGTCCGAAGCGCAACAAAGGTGACCGCAGAATTGATCGACTCAGCGCCTCAACTTCGTGTTATTGCCCGCGCTGGTTCAGGCGTTGACAATGTCGACCTAGAAGCGGCGAGTGACAAAGGTATCCTCGTATTAAACGCGCCAGGCGCCAACAGTATCAGCGTTGCAGAACATGCGTTCGCACTCATGATGTCCTCAGCGCGTTCAATCCCGCGTGCTGACGCTCAAATGAAAAATGGCGAATGGGGCAAAAAGACACTTCGCGGAATCGAACTGCGTGGGAAAACGCTTGGCGTAATCGGTTTAGGCCGCATTGGACGTGAACTTGCTCACCGCGCGCGTGCATTCGACATGACAGTGGTCGCGCATGATCCGTTTATCGCAGCACATGTGGCAGGTGAACTTGGCATCGAATTGCTTTCGTTGAAATCTTTAGCAGAGCAAGCTGACTTTATTTCGCTACATCTTCCATCCACAGACGCAACCAAACAAATAATCGGTGCCGAGTTCCTTGCCTCGTGTAAGACCGACGCCAGGATCATAAATACCGCGCGCGGCGAACTTATTGATGATGCCGCCTTGTATGACGCGATCACGACTGGCCGTATCGGTGGAGCCGGCCTCGACGTTTACGACGAGGAACCACCGCCCAACACCACCATAACTGGGCACCCTGATGTCGTAGCAACGCCTCACATTGCCGGCTCAACCACAGAAGCACAGGAATTGGTAGGTATCGAGGCAGCTACAGGCCTTCGTGAATATTTACGCAGTGGTGTCGTTCGGAACGCTGTCAACTATCCATCCGTCGGACCAGATGAGTTTAATCGACTTCGGCCCTATCTCTCGCTTGTTCAGCGGATGGGAAATTTATTAGCGCAACTGGTCGATTCTCGAATTCTAGGTGTTGGTATTCGATATTACGGTAGCCTCGCCCAAGGCAATAATGAAATGCTTGTCGGCGCTGCGCTGGTCGGCATATTTCAGCACATGCTTTCTGGGTCTGCCAGTCTCATCAACGCCCGGTCAATTGCCGAACAACGAGGCCTTGAGGTAATCGAATCTCGAAGCACCCGCTCTCGAAATTTTACGAGTCTTGTGTCCCTAAAACTACATACTGACAACGCGGAACACTGGGCCGAAGGCGCGGTCTTTGAGCCTGGAGAACCACGACTCGTTCGTCTCGACGACGTTGAGATTGAAATACCGCTCGAAGGAACAGTGCTGGTAATCAGAAATAGTGACCAACCAGGAGTTATCGGCGACATCGGTACCGTACTCGGTCAACACAACGTTAATATTGCAACATTTGCATTAGGCCGTAGTAACGTTGGGGCTATAGGAGCCGTCCGTATTGGTTCTCCGACCACACAATCGCCTGGTGGTGACAAAACACTACCTGCGAAAATCCTCGACGACATTCGCGCGATCGGTGCTGTCCAATCCGTGCACGTCGTCAAACTGTAACGTTACCTTTGACGCCTTCAGCGCAACTCATGGCGACGTAGGACCCCATTCGAATCCATGACAGTAGTCGCAATCTCTTCGACGACGCCCACCCGATGACCATTTGCTATCACCTCGCCGGCACCAACAACAATTACCCGCCCATCTCCCAAAAGGAAAATTGCCGCTCGTTCATCGTCCTCCGATGCGACGCCAATGAAAGTGAATGTCTGACGTTCTTCGCTCGAGACACCGACCCGCTCTGAACTCGCGCGCGGCGTTACGTTTCGTGGAGGCAAAGGCGACGCCGACGCGGCGCTACTTTCGTTTGGGATTAACAGAAATGGATTTCGAGAAATATCCTGCGGTACTGGATTACGCTCTAGTCTCTCTCGAAGACGAGCAACCTCGAGTCCCAGATCTGCAACTAATTCACTTGGCTCTACTGACTGACGTGCAGAGGGCCTCCCACTTGGACGTCGCTCGATGTCAAATCCGTCCTGCCCAACAGTCGCACTGCCACCAAACACAGCAAATACGACAACGGCAACACCGATTAATAGGAATATTCTATTGGTCCTCATGACTACCTAATTGTTATAGACCTAAATGATTGAACACACCACCTGCGAGGGCCAAGCATGCGCACAGCTGCACGGAACGACGCCAACCGTGTTAGTATTCGCCGTGCATCCTGTTGCCGCCGACGCGACGCACAAAACTTCACCTGTAACCACCACTGTCGCCGTCATACCCGTCCGGTACAATTCGACCCGCTTGCCGGGCAAACCTCTTGCTGACATCGCCGGACAAACGATGATCGAACGTGTTTACCGTCGAGCCGAGCGTGCTCAATTCGTAGACAACGTAATCGTCGCCACTGACGACAATAGAATTGCCGATACCGTTACCGAGTTTGGTGGTCAAGTGCAACTCACACGATCCGACCATCTGACAGGAAGTGACCGGCTTGCTGAAGTCGCCGCGTCCTTGACCTGCGATAACCTTGTCAACGTCCAAGGAGACGAACCGCTTCTCGATCCCCGTTTGATTGACTCTGTCCTCGATTGTCTCCTTACCGACCCGACCACCAACATTGCTACCGCACGGTGTCCGATCACCCGACGCTCTGAACTAACAAACCCAAATGTCGTTAAAGTCGTCGTGACTGCAGATAATTACGCCCTTTATTTTTCTCGGTCTCCGATTCCACATCAAGATAAGGAATCGATCCACTCAGAAGGCATACTTGGCTACAAACACATTGGGCTGTACGCCTATCGCCGGACAACCTTGCTTGAACTCGGCCGTCTCCAACCAACGCCACTTGAACGAACTGAACGACTTGAACAACTTCGAGCCTTGCAATACGGGTACCGCATCGCCACGGTCGAAACCGACACCGTCGCGATCGGTGTCGATACCGTTGAGGATCTAGAAGAGGTCCGTCGCCTTATTTTAACTGGAGCCAATGAATGAACGCCACGCCCTCAACGAAACACTCAGTGAAATACATTTTTGTAACGGGAGGCGTCGTGTCATCGCTCGGCAAGGGTCTCGCCGCGGCCTCCATCGGTGCACTGCTGGAGGGACACGGCTACCGCGTTACACTTCAGAAACTTGATCCCTATGTCAATGTTGATCCGGGCACCATGAGCCCATATCAGCACGGCGAAGTCTACGTCACAACCGATGGAGCGGAGACAGACCTCGACCTCGGACATTACGAACGATTCACTAATACGGTGACCACAAAGAATCACAACTGGACGACCGGAAAAATCTACCTGTCGGTAATACAAAAGGAACGAAGGGGTGATTACCTTGGTCGTACCGTCCAGGTTATTCCCCACGTCACGAACGAAATCAAGGACAGCATGCACCTTGTGGCTTCCGAAAGAAATATCGATATTGTGCTTATCGAGGTCGGAGGCACCGTTGGTGACATCGAAAGTCAACCGTATCTTGAAGCGATCCGGCAGTTACGACAGGACCTTGGCAGGGAGAATACGCTGTATATTCACCTTACGCTCGTACCCTTCATCGGAACAGCCGGAGAGTTGAAGACCAAACCAACGCAACACAGCGTCAGAGATCTACGTTCCATCGGAATCCAACCAGACATTCTGTTATGCCGGACAGATCGGGTTTTACCGGCCGACATCCGGGAAAAGATCGCATTATTTTGTGATGTGCCAGAAGAAGCGGTGATAACAGCTAAGGACGTATCCAGTATCTACGAAGTTCCACTCGTTCTGGCAGACGAGGGCCTTGACGCAGCGGTGTTACGAGGTCTTTCACTTCCACCAGCAACGCCGTGCGACATGAGTTCATGGGTTCAATTGGTTGATCGGATTAAGAACCCGACCGGTGAAGTCGTCATTCACGTGGTTGGCAAGTACGTTGGCTATGAGGATTCTTATAAAAGTCTTAACGAAGCCCTCTATCACGCGGGCTTCGCTCACCAAATTAGCGTGTCGATTAATTGGGTGGAAGCGGAGGCACTCGAAAGCCAGGATTCCGAAGAATTACTCACTGGTGCCGACGGTATTCTTGTTCCTGGTGGTTTTGGAGATCGAGGGAGCAGAGGAATGATGCGGGCTGCGCAAGTTGCCAGAGAGACTGGAATTCCTTACTTCGGTATTTGCTACGGGTTCCAATGGGCCGCTGTTGAATTCGCGCGTAATGTCTGCGGTCTCGAATCCGCCGACTCTACAGAATGTAACGAAAACACGCCCCATAACGTCATTTATAAATTGCGAGACCTCTTGGGTGTAGACGAACTTGGCGGAACAATGCGACTTGGAAGCTACCCCTGCGAACTGAAGGACGGCACCAAGACCTATAACGCTTATGGCGAAAAAGAGATCGCCGAGCGACACCGACACCGATACGAATTCAATCGGGAATACGAATCAATCCTCACCGAAAATGGCTTGGTCATTTCCGGACGATCTCCTGATGGAAAATTTGTCGAAGCCATTGAACTTCCTGAGCACCCATGGTTTGTTGCCGTACAGTTTCACCCGGAATTTCAGTCAAAGCCGCGCAATCCACACCCGCTTTTCCACCAATTTGTAGAGGCCGCGTACGACCACAAGAAAAGGGTCGAATCGCCATCTAAAACAACCGCATAGCCGACTCCTCACCAAATAGCCGCCTATAATTGAGATATGTATGACGTGGGCGTCGGAGATGTTGTATTTGGTGAGGAACATCCTTTAGTTTTGATTGCTGGCCCGTGCGTTATCGAAAGTCCCGACCACGCAATGAATCTTGCGGGAATAATCCAAGAGACCGCTAGAAAATGCCAGATGCCGTTTATATTTAAGGCATCTTTTGACAAAGCAAATCGAACATCCCTTTCTTCTTTTCGTGGTCCAGGACTGAACAAAGGACTTGAGATTCTGAGTACCATCAAGGACACCTATGGTTGTCCGGTCTTGACGGACATTCACGAAGTTCACCAAGCGTTACCTGCCGCCGAGATCGTAGACATCCTGCAA
>CAYFJM010000084.1:0-7524 GCA_964343415.1 uncultured Vicinamibacteraceae bacterium
ATCTTGCGCAGTCGTATGCTGGGGGCGGGGTGATTGAAAGCGCTGCCGTAGTAACCTTGATGGGGTCGGCTGCGCTCACAGCAATTGTGTTCTGGACACGAAAAGACTTCTCTTTTCTCGGAGCCATTTTGCGGTGGGTCGGCATCCTGGCTGTTGTCGCAATTTTTGCTGCGCTTTTATTTGGGTTCCAGCTCGGCACCTGGTTCTCCGTTGCCATGATTGGCATGGCCGGAGCGGCTATCCTGTACGACACCTCGAACGTATTGCATCACTATCCAGAAGATCGGTATGTTGCCGCTGCTCTCACACTGTTTGCATCGATCGCATTAATGTTCTGGTACGTGTTGCAACTCTTTATGGGGTCGTCACGAGACTAACAAAAAGAGACAGCGAGGTATTTCACATGATACGGGCCACGGTCGTCACCAGCATGCTTGTCGCACTTCTCGTCGTCGCGGGGGTGGTACCAGCCAACGGACAATTGAGCGCTACTGCAACAAAATTCGTCGAAGTCGCGAACGGATACCGACTGGCATCAAACATTACCTATTTACGAGCTGGAGGTGTCGACCTCAAACTAGACGTGTATCAACCACGAGGTACGACTGAGCCTGCACCCACCCTCTTATTTATTCATGGCGGAGGATGGACCAATGGGTTAAAGGAAACGTCCTTGATGAATTTTCTTCCCTATTTGGAAAGTGGGTGGGCAGTTGTCAACGTCGAATATCGAATGGCAGACGATGCTCATGCACCAGCAGCCGTCGAGGATTGTCGTTGCGCGCTTCGATGGATTTACCGCAATGCCGAACAATTTAACTTTGATGTCGATAACATCGTCGTCACTGGCAATTCGGCCGGAGGACACCTTTCTCTGACAACAGGATTCCTCCCCGCCTCTGCAGGTTTAGACCGGCAATGCCCAGGCGATCGTCGTCGTACATGGACCACCGGCGACACTTCCACCGCAGACCTTAAAGTCGCGGCTGTTATTAATTGGTACGGGATCACAGATGTCTACGACCTGCTGCATGACACTCCAGGCGTGTCGGGAAACTTTACAGAGGCGTGGCTCGGCAGTCGCGCTGACCGCGATGACGTTGCAAAGCGTGTGTCACCGACAACGTACGTGCGAGGTGGGTTACCACCTGTCTTGACGATTCATGGTGATGCCGACCCGATCGTGCCGTACAAACATGCAACACGCCTGCATGAAGCACTTGACGGCGCAGGTGTCGCCAACGAACTTCTAACGATAGCCGGTGGAGGTCATGGCGGATTCAGTAATGATGAAATGATCCGAATCTTTACCGCCATTGAAGCTTTTCTCAATAATCACGACATCGGGCATTAAACGGCTGCGCCTGAACCACCCCTGCGCTCAACATCTATCGGTGCAGGAGTGGCTCAGTAGTTAATTATCCTAGCGGCAGCACGAACCTCCAGCCTTCGTCGAGTCGCTGTTGGAGTCGGGCACGTCCATCGCCACAGCCACAGATAACGCGGTCTTGTGCCTGGCAGGCTGCAAGAACGGTTGCGAATGCCTCATCGACCTCAGCATGATTGCCGTCGGAAGGATTCGGTCCAAGGCCAAGGTCAACCGCCATATCACCAGGGACGACCATAATCGCACTAACAGGAGCCTCCAGAATTTCGTGAATGTTATCGACGGCTTCCTGAGATTCGATCATCGCCACCGCAAACAACTCTCCCTCCGGATTGAGCGGCCAAACGTCTGCACGCCGGTAATACTCGTTTGCGCCCATATCCCATAGGCGCATAGCACCGCCTGGTCCCCAACCTCGCTCTCCTCGTGGTTCCGGGTACGGCGAATCTTTCAGTGGCGGATAGCGCATCGCTTCCACAAACCGGACAGCTTCTTCCTTGGTATCAACATGCGGCAAAATGACACCAAACCCGCCGATATCAAGGACCTGTTTAACGGCCCACTTGAAATCCTCGTCACCATCTTGAGGGACCCGAACAAGTGGCGTCAGACGCATCCGCCCGTCAGCATCTCGGTCTTGGTCCATCTCAGCCAACACTTCTTGAACCAATTGACCCGAAAACGGAGAATGCTCCATGTCAACAAACCGCCATTCCTGATTCGCCACCGCCGCGCGCCCGTCCTCCAGGGCTTCAATAACTTTATTAAGTCGAGCCGCGCCTTGCGCATGACCTTCCGGTGGTGCAGTCCCCACCGTGAATCCGATAAACCCCAGTGCAAATACTAGTGACACCGTAGGACGCAACAACGTCATCATGACTTTCTCCTCCTGACTCTGTCAGGTGTTCCCACCGAATTATTCAGTCAGCCTCTGCCTATCTATCTATATAGCCACTATTGGAATCGTACTTTCTCGCGATATTGTAGCCCTCAACTATCAAATACATCGCTCTTAAACGACTCGGTGTAGCAATTCCTCCCTTGAAGCAAGGCGTCGGCAATTCTCTGCAGCTACATGAATACTTCTCGCCATGGTTTCTGCGGTGAGATACGCGACATGCGGAGTGACCACGACATTATCGAGCAACAATAGCGGGTCATCAGGCTCTAACGGTTCGCTTGCAAATACATCCAACCCTGCTGCCGCCAGTCGTCGCTCACTTAGTGCTCGCCGCAAAGGCTCTTCATCGACCACTTCACCCCGACACGTGTTGACAAGAATGGCTCCTGGTTTCATCTGCCCAATTGCCACAGCATTAACCATTTTTTCTGTCTTCGCGGTCAACGGCACATGAAGCGACACGATGTCACTCACAGCAAGAAGTTCAGCAAACGACACGTACTCACCCACTGCATCGGCTTTCGCTTCCGGACATGTATAAACAACGTGAGCTCCCATAGCGGTCAAAACTGGTGCTAAAAGATGTGGTACCGCACCGTACCCGACCAACCCGATGGTTCGCCCACAGATCTCCCCGGATTCATCCTGCATGCCCACCGTTAACCGTTGGGTCTTACCTGTGCGCGTAGCATGGTCCAGATGATTGACACGACGTAATGTTGCCAACATCAACAACAGGGCCATCTCTGCCACCGCCTGCGAATTCGCACCAGGCATATTACAGACTGAAATATTGCGTCGTCGAGCGGCGTCGAGATCGATCGTATTGACACCCACGCCTATTTTTTGGATTAATTGAAGTCGTGGAGCCAGCGCCATCACTTCCTCCGTCACAGGCTCCAATAAGTGCCAAAGCACGTCAGCATCCGCAAGTACTATCTTGAGCCGCTCCTGGTCAGACTCTGCGCAGCTAGTAACATAAATCCCTTGCTCTTCAAGAGCGGCAAACCGAGCCTGGATCCCTCTACCTGCCGTTGAGTGATATACGACTTTCATTGCGGTTACAACGTTATCATTGCCTGATCATGCCGGACGCCGATCCCACTATTCTGCAAGCCCTCAGACGGCTTCAACTGATCGACGGCAAATCGGCCCCGGTCATGATACCGCTCATGGGCGGAGTCTCTTCAGATATTTGGCGCGTCGAACTGAAGCAGCAAACAGTCTGTGTCAAACGAGCACTCCCACAACTTAAAGTCGCTGCTCTTTGGGAAGCACCAATTGAACGAAATCATTACGAATGGGAATGGTTGCGAATCGCAGGCACAGTCGAACCCACGGCCGTGCCTTCCTTGATAGCGCGTGACATGGAAACCGGATGCTTTGTTATGGAGTATCTCGACACACAGGCCTACCCCATCTGGAAAACCCAGCTACGCGACGGATTAGCAAACGTCGAAACCGCGAAAGCCATCGGGCAACGTTTAGTCTCTATACACGCAGCGACAGCCGGTCAGCCTGACATCCGAGATCGGTTTCCAACAGATCATATTTTCCATGCGATACGAATCGAACCGTACCTACTGACAACCGCCAAACGTCACGACGATCTCGCTGGTTCGATCCACCAGATCGCAATAGACCTAGCCCGGACCAAGCAAACGCTCATACATGGCGACGTCAGCCCAAAAAACATACTTATCGGACCATCAGGCCCCTTGTTTCTTGACGCGGAATGCGCCTGCTACGGAGATCCCGTGTTCGACATCACATTTTGCCTCAATCACCTCATGTTGAAATGTATTTGGACGCCCCATGCAACATCGGGGTTCTTACAGGCATTCGACGTACTGTCAAAGACCTACCTCGACGGCGTTGTGTGGGATGACCGGAGCGCATTTGAAGCCAGAGCAGCACGTACCATTCCGGCGTTATTTCTTGCTCGTGTTGATGGGAAATCACCAGTCGATTACATCACCACCGAAACGCATCGGGACCTCATTCGACATGTGTCACGAATGCTTCTACGCTCTCCGGTTTCGACACTCCGCGACGTACGTATGACGTGGACAGAAGCACTCGAAAGGACAAGATGACTGGGCCAACAATAATTGACCGCGTCACCGCCAGGCGCGTCTGGGATTCACGCGGACGCCCAACTATCGAAGCGGATGTCATTCTACAAAACGGAAGTATCGGACGAGCGATCGCACCGGCGGGTGCGTCCACCGGCAGTGGCGAGGCCCTCGACCTTCGAGACGGTGGCTCCACACTCGGTGGTTTTGATGTCAACACAGCAATCGGCAATATCAAGTCGGTCATATCACCTGCCCTCTCAGGATTAGCCGCATCAGAACAAACCACCGTCGACCAAGCTCTACTGAAACTGGACGGAACAGAAAATAAAGCCCACCTTGGAGGCAATGCCATAGTTGCTGTCTCCATGGCGACTCTCCACGCAGCCGCGCAACAACAACCACTTTGGCAATTCCTTCTCGGTGACAAACCGGCATTGATCCCGCTACCGGAAATTCAAATTTTTGGCGGTGGTGCTCACGCCGGGAGACGTGTCGACATCCAAGACTTCATGATCATGCCAGTCGGAGCAGCATCATTCGCCCAAGCTCTTGAATGGACGGCTGAGGTCTATCATTCAGCCGGCCTTCTATTGTCAGACGCCGGCGCACTACAGGGCATCGCCGACGAAGGCGGCTACTGGCCAGCGTTCCAGACCAATGAAGAAGCTCTTGATTGCCTTGTAAAAGCCATCGAACGCTCTGGTTACACGCCAGGCGAAGAGGTCGCCATTGCACTAGATATTGCTGCGACAGAGTTTTTTCACAACGGTCGATACCACCTCACGCTCGACAACCGCGAATATGACACTGATGAACTCTCGGAACTTCTAGTCCGTTGGATCGAACGGTACCCAATCCTGTCGATTGAAGACCCCTTTGCTGAAAACGACACTACTGGAATGCAAAGATTTACCCAGGCGGTTGGCGATCGTATTCAAGTCATTGGCGACGACTATCTCGTCACCAATGCCGGACGAGTCGCGCGTGCCGCGCGCGAACAGGCCTGTAATGGCCTTCTTGTAAAACCAAACCAAGCTGGCACAATTACCGAAACACGCACCGCATTAGAGGTAGCGCATCATGCTGGATTCAGCACGATCGTGTCTGCACGTTCTGGTGAAACCGAAGACGTCACAATCGCACATCTCGCAGTCGGATGGTCCGCCGGTCAAATCAAAGTTGGCTCGTTTGCGCGATCCGAACGGATGGCGAAATGGAACGAACTATTGCGTATCGAAGAAGCCCTGGGCGCTTCAGCGAAGTTCGCTGGCATATCCGCTCTCCATCTTGATTAAACAGAACTTCCACGCAGCGAGTTTATCCTTATGAGCCCTCAGGTATTCACGGAGCCGCGTACCGTTCGCGCAACGCATTGCGATCGTCAACCGTCAACGGTAAAAATCCTCGACTATCAGATTCCGCTGCCAGCGGCTGACAGGGACCACACATCAGGGTGTGAGACTCTTCGTTGTGCAGCAAGCCCAACGTATGTCCTAATTCGTGGGCTATCACATGGCGTGACACCATCGGATCGCCACGATCCAGCCCTCTCACCTGTCGAATAACCACCAAGTGACGCCCTGACTCAATCCGCGGTAACCGCCAAGCATATGACATGATATTTTGTCGTGACAGTACAAGTACGATGTCCGCATCCAGTTGCTTGAGCTCCGCTGGCACGCTCGGTTCAAGATCTTCAGGTACGGGTAACCGTCCGGCACGCAACGCAATCAATCGCGCATATGTTTCCACCGCACGCGGCACGCCCGCGATAACGTCCGGGGAGCCCAAGTGAAGATCTAATCCTAACGCTACAAACGTTTCGTTCCAGAAAGCAATCGCGTCGTAAGTCGGTTCGAGACGATCGTCGTCTATCGCAGGAGCCAAAATGATCACCGCCCGTTCAGCCGCAGAGACCGCTGCTAATTCGACAGCACTCATTAGAAAACACACGACTGCAAATCGCACGACCCGAAAAAATAAAGAAAAAACAGCCCCCGGTTCGGACGATCTAGTTAATTCTCGAGTTCCAAACATAATCAGTGTCATTCGAAACAGACTAACTAATAGTCTTCCGTCGCAAGAGACGCGCGAATAATTTCCCGATCATTCCGCACAACAATATGTTGGTTCGCAAACGCAGGATGCGCCCAGAGTACTGTGCGATCGTTCCAACGCCCGGATGCCCCACCCCGCGTGCGCAACGTTGGCTCAAGCAGGGGCGTCCTATCAACCTCCTCGTACCCATCAGGTGTAAACCTCGCAATAATGAGTTCGCCGGCATCGTTCATAACGAAATATCGGTCTCCGTTTTTGACGAAATAGGCAGTCCCAAACCTGTCCTGAGCTGTCATCGCGTCGCTCTGCCATAACCGTTCACCAGTTGTAATATCGATACCCCGTAATTCCCCGTAACTGCCCACCCCGTAGAGATAGTCACCAATGATGATCGGTGTCGAAATAATCGAATGTAGCCCATCCGTTAAATGAGGCAGTTCACTTCTGCTTTCACCCTTCCAAATCATTCTGGCGGCAGGACGGTCATTATTCAGCACCATCATCATTGACCCGTTTCGAAAATGACTCACACCGAGATACTGGCCACTTCTAACCGGTGTCGTAATCGACAGTCCGTTATCGAGAAGAAACTCTTGTTCCCAATAGATCTCCCCTGTCTTCGGGTTCAGCGAGGACAATGCCGCAGGATGCCACAGTATCAATTGCCGTACTCCGCCTGCATCGATCACGATCGGCGACGAATAACCTGTTTCCGTGTTCATTGCTAACGCACGCCACATTTCTTCCCCGGTCGACTTGTCGAACCCAACAACCTTCGCGTCTGGGTCACCGCCAATGACCGCAATCAACACCTCTCCCTCGACCACCGGCGCACTCGAAACACCGTAAACCGGAACCGTCGCACCATACGCGTCAACGGTATCAACCTTCCATACAATGTCCCCGTTTTCCGCGTTCAAACACACAAGCATGCCTGCTGCGCCAAGCACATACACCCGACCGCCTTCAACAGTCGGAGGGGTCCGCGGACCGTTAGCGAATTTCCACATGATGTTCCGATAGGCGGCTGGCCACGTCTGCGACCAAAGCACACTGCCAGTTTCTTCATCAAGCGCTAACAGTCGCTCGGCTCCATCCAT
>CAYFJM010000085.1:0-7500 GCA_964343415.1 uncultured Vicinamibacteraceae bacterium
TTGCTCGTCAATATGGCAAAGAATGCCGGACTTCCGTGGGATGCGGTATTGTCTGCCGAGTTAGCTAATCAGTACAAACCTGATCGAGAGGTGTATCTTAAAGCCGCTGATTTACTCGGTCTTCAGCCAGAACAAGTAATGATGGTGGCGGCGCATAAAGGCGACCTGCGTGCGTCTGCGGAAGTAGGGTTTCGGACTGCTTATGTTCCTCGACCTACAGAATTCTCCCCTAATGTTGAACGAGACCTTACTCCAGACCCAGACTTTGATCTTGTTGCTACGAACTTTAATGATATGGCGGCACAACTCGGGCTCTGAGGTGGAGTTTGTTACATTTTGGTAGCCGCAGTGCGAAGTCTGACGTAATCAACGACCCAGATACCGTCTGCCGTCTGTAGATCGGGTTCTAGTAGATTTCTGACTTCCTCAAGTAGCTCTGGTCGATCGGTTTTACTCACTGTTGCCAAAAACGGTTTGGCAAAAATCTCGAGCCATGCTGTAACATCAGACGGTAATGGCGTGGGGCGAGGAAATATGCTCAACATATCAACGCGAAACCGGTGTGCTTCAAGTCGTGCGCGATATTCATCGCCGGTTGGAAAATACCACGGGTTCACACGGCTCGCATCAATTCCCCGATGACTCAGAGCTGTGCTCAGGGCGTTGCGGATTGCTAAGACACATCCTGCCCCTCCAAACTCTGCTACGAGGCGTCCCCCTGGGACGAGAGCGTTTCTGATTTGTGTCAACACGCCGTCGACATCTGTGATCCAGTGTAAAACGGCGTTCGAAAAAATCGCATCGAATTCCTCTTCAAAGCCTAATTCGGTTGCATCAAGGATATGCGCGTCAATACCGCGTTCGAGAGCGGCCCACACCTGTTCTGGACTGCTGTCAATTGCCACAACGTCGCACCCGGCGGCGATAAGTTTTTCCGTTAGGGCCCCATCGCCGCAGCCGAGGTCGAGGACTCGCTCACCACGTTTTGGGTCAAGCAGATCGATTACAGGCTGACCGAGTTCTGAAACGAATCGCGCATGGCGTGCGTATTCGTCGGGGTCCCATGTTTGCGTCATATTGTCGTTGTTCTTGATAACAGTGAGTTAGAAAGCACAATTAGTCATTCCCGCGTCTGTGGATCTTCAATGTTCAGTCGCCCAGTATAAATTGCCATTCCAACAACGGCATCAATCCCTTCTTCATTGAGCCGGTCAATTTCAGTTTGCGTGGTGATTCCTCCGGCAGCGGTAACCCGTCGGATAGTCGCTGCCTTTACTGCCATGATCGCTTTAAGGTCGGTGCCTTCCATCAAGCCTTCCTTGTCGACATGTGTGTACAAAAATTCTCTACAGAATGGTTCTAGTGCACGTACGGCATCAACGGCTGTCAGAGACGTTGCTTCGGTCCAGCCTTTGATCACAACACGTCCACCCTTACTATCGACGGCGGCAATGATCCGATGATGACCGATTGTATTCGCCAATGTAGCGGCAAAGTCGATGTTTGGTTTACCTTCTTGAAAGAGGGAAGAGCCAACTATTACTGCTTCAGCACCATATTCAAGTACCTCGCACGCCCGAGTGATGGTACGAATACCACCGCCAACCCGACAAGGAAGCACCGATGCTACTTGGCGAACTAGGTTATCGTTTGTTCCCGTGCCCATCGCGGCATCCAAATCGATGAGTTGTACATGCGGAAAGCCTTTAAAACGACTTACCCATAGCTCAATGTCATCTGTAGCAAGGGCTGGGCGTTCACCCTGTATGAGCTGAACTACTTGACCACCTTTGAGATCGATGGATGGAATTAGCATGAGAGGCGAATTGGTATACCGTTGTCCCGCAAGTGATTTTTTAGGTCACTTACGGCATGTTCGTCGTAGTGAAAAATTGAGGCAGCGAGTGCGGCATGGGCTTGGCCTTTTGTAAACACCTCAACAAAGTGTTCGAATGTCCCAGCACCACCAGACGCAATCACGGGAATAGTTACAGCGTTAGACACTGCTGCCGTTAGCTCGCAGTCGAAACCACTTTTCGTGCCGTCTCGATCGATCGATGTCAAAAGAATTTCACCGGCGCCACGGTCGGCCGCTTCTTTTGCCCAGTCAATAGCGTCTCGACGAGTGGCTTGTTGGCCACTGCGGACATAAATCTGGAATCCGTCGCCAACACGTTTGGCGTCGATAGCGACGACAACCGCTTGACTGCCGTACCGTCGTGCAAGTGTTGTGAGTAGCTCAGGTTTTTCGATGGCAGCAGTGTTCAAACTGACCTTGTCGGCTCCGGCTTCTATGGCGGCGTTAGCGTGAGCTTCGTCTTTAATGCCACCTCCAACACAAAGAGGCAAAAAAATTTCTTTTGCAACGGCCTGAATCGTTTCGGCTAGCGCTTTACGTTTTTCAATAGTTGCTGTGACGTCAAGAATAACAATCTCGTCAATACCGTCACGATTGTATCGTCGTGAGAGTTCACCTGGGTTGCCGGCTACGCGAAGTCCCTCAAAGTTGACTCCTTTGACAACTGATCCATTTCGGACATCAAGGCACGCGATAATGCGTTTCGACAGCATGGGTATGTGACTTTGTACTCTAAAAGGTGTTAACTCGACTCAAGAAATTTTTTAAAATACGAAGTCCAACATCTCCAGACTTTTCGGGGTGAAACTGTACACCGACCAATCGATCGCGTTCGACGACACTGGCGAAGTCCATGCCGTAGCGTGTCGCTCCGACACATTCGGCAGTTATCGGCGCCGCGAAGGAATGGGTAAAGTACACCTGATCGCCATCGTTGATACCTTCTAGGATCCACGAATCCCGTTGGCGGTGCAGGCTGTTCCAGCCAACGTGTGGTACTTTGTATGTGCCTACTACCGAGGTGTCTTCTACTTCTTGTTCAAGTAAACGGCAACAGCCGTTGATTGCGCCGAATCCTGGTACATCTGGCGCTTCGTCACTCCCACTAAATAACCATTGAAGGCCAAGGCAGATACCCAAGAGCGGGGTACCTCGTTCGATGGCTTTGGTAAGCGCCTGCCGCCACGCGCCGTCAAGCGCGGTCGTCGCTTCAAAGTTTCCAACACCAGGAACGATGATTGCTGTTGCCTGGTTAAGATCTTCTGGCGCTTCTGGTGTCGTGAACACGGCGTCAAGGTAGCTCAGCGCTTTTCGGACAGACGTCAAATTTCCGGCACCGTAATCGATTAATTCGATCATCGTATTTCAGGACTCATTTACGATTAGAGGAGTTCTTTTGTGCTCGGAAGCATTCGCCCGAGCTGTTTGTCACGCGAGCAGGCTACGCGCAGTGCACGCGCAAACGCTTTGAACAAGGCTTCGATCTGATGGTGGCTCGATCGACCATAGAGTATTTTGATGTGGACGTTTGCTCGTGCTCCTTGGGCGAAGCCATCAAAAAAATCATGCACGAGCTCGCTCTGGAGATCCCCGACCTTCTTGACTCGCAGCTTTAAATCGACGACTGCATGTGTTCGCCCACTAAGATCGACTGCGGCGACACCCAGTGTTTCGTCCATCGGCATAACAAAGTAGCCTGCACGATTAATGCCGCGACGAGAGCCAAGCGCTTTCGATACAGCTTCACCCAACGCAATGCCGACATCTTCGACGGTGTGGTGCTGGTCGACGTCTAGGTCGCCGGTTGCATCTAGCGTGAGATCGAACGTTCCATGTCGAGCCAGTAGTTCCAGCATGTGGTCTAGAAACCGGATGCCGGTATCGACTTTGTAACGACCACGACCGTCTAGTGCGAGTCGAAGTTTAATCTTTGTTTCAGTGGTTTCCCGTTTAATGGTAGCGCTTCGCATCTTTTAGCAACTCCCGGTTAGACGACGCGCCGGGCGACCGATGCCGCGTGGGCGCGTAACCCTTCTGCGTGGGCAAGTGAGATGATGCTCGGAGCAAGTCGGCGAAGTCCACGTTGGTCCAGTTGTTGCACGCTGTTTACGCGGACAAAATCAGACGCACTTAATCCCCCGCGAAATCGTGCCACGCCTGCGGTCGGAAGCACATGGTTCGATCCTGTGGCGTAATCTCCGGCAGCTTGAGCGGCGTATGGACCGACGAACACGGTGCCAGCGCGAACAAGTCGGTTTGCCATGGCCCGGGTGTCAGTGACCGCGTGTTCAGGGGAAATTGCATTGGCGAGATCGACGGCTTCGGTAATGCTCTCTGTCACGATAGCGACGCCATGAGTACCGATTGATGCTTTTGCCGCCGGGTGTTCTTGCAATTGTTCTGATAAAGCAGAACGAACGGCTGTTGCTAATGAACGACTAGGCGTGACTAGGATGGCGCGTGCCTCAGGATCATGCTCTGCCTGAGCGATGAGATCCGATGCAATCCAATCGGGGTTTCCGTTTCGAGTCACAATCACGATTTCAGTAGGACCTGCATAAAAGTCGATGGGACAGTCTGCCGCCACATAGGCTTTTGCGGCAGAAACATATGCATTTCCTGGCCCCACGATTTTGTCGACGATTGGTACGGTTTTGGTCCCGTACGCAAATGCCCCGATGGCATGCGCACCGCCCATTTTAAATAAGCGTGTGATTTTGGCTTCGATCGCCGCGGCGAGTACAGCAGGCGCAGGGTTTGGACAGGCAACAAGAATTTCAGATACCCCGGCAACCTTTGCCGGAATAGCCGTCATCAGAAGTGACGATGGTAGCGGGTAGCGTCCTCCTGGAACATAGCAACCGACGCGATCGAGAGGGGTAACTCTTTGTTCAACAATTACGCCTGGCACCACAGTGGTCCGCCATGATTGCGGTATCTGCTTCTTGCTGACGCGACGAATGTGGCGGGCGGCTTCTTTGATGGCTTTTCGAACCGCTGGTGGTGTTGCTTTTGCTTTTTCTTGAATTTCATCAGAGGAGACTTCAATGGCACCACGCAGTTTGTCGAAACGGCGTGCATACTTTTGAACGGCGCGATCGCCGTGGCGTCGAACGTCGTCGACAATGCGTTGAACGTCGCGAACACGCGCATTGTCCTCGGATTGATTTCGACTGAGAAGAGTTCGCAATCCGCGCTTGTTTGTTGACGAAATAATTTTCATTCTCAACCTCTACAGCACGATCTTGTTGAGTGGATATTCAACGATGCCACGTCCACCAGTCGCTCGAAGTTTCGGAATGAGTTCTCGAACAGCACGTTCCTCAAGGACAGTTGAGACCGCTACCCATTTGTCATCGCTTAACGCTGACACCGTCGGTTTCTGAAGCGCTGGAAGCAACGAGAGTATCGTATCTAGTTTGTCTTTTTCGATATTGAGCATCAGGCCGACACGTCCTTGTGCTTCCATCGCGGCTTTTAGAAGTAATGCAATGTTCTCGATCTTGGTTCGCTTGTCCGGATCTTCGAGGGCGCGAGTGTTGGCGATGAGTTGTGGGTTTGACTCGAGGACTGTGTCGATAATTCGGAGGTGATTTGCTCGCAATGTCGAACCGGTTTCGGTCGCTTCAACGATGGCATCCGCAAGATCGGGAGGTTTCACTTCAGTTGCGCCCCATGAAAACTCCACGTTAACGTTTACGTTAAGTTTTCTAAAATACTCTTCGGTGGCACGAACAAGTTCGGTCGAAATGCGTGCGCCTTCGAGATCTTCTGATTTCTCGTATTTTGAATCTTCCGGTACGGCAAGAACCCATCGCACTTTCCGAAAGCTTTGCTTGGAATATACGAGGTCTGCTATCGGAACAACGCTCTTTCCGGTTGTTGCCTGATGTTCTGCAATCCAATCGATCCCGGTCAGGCCGGCATCGACAGCTTCGTCCGCGACGTATCGTGCCATTTCCTGGGCACGGATTAATGTGCACTCGATGTCGGGGTCATCAATTGTTGGAAAATACGAGCGCGAACTCACGTAAATGTTAAAACCGGCTCGCTCAAACAATTGGACTGTCGATTCTTGCAGTGATCCTTTCGGGATTCCTAATTTGAGTTTCATACGATGGCATCCAATTCCTTAGAGAAGCATGTGCGTTCGCCCGTGTGGCAGACATTGCCATCGCCCTGGCGCTGTACCCGAACCAGAACGGTGTCATCGTCGCAGTCGGTCTGGAGGCGAATTACTTTCAGGGTGTTTCCGGATGTTTCACCTTTCATCCACAATCTATTTCGAGTCCGACTGAAAAATGTTGCATAGCCAGACGATCGTGTTTTCGCCAAGGCCTCTTCATTCATAAAGCCGACCATTAACACTTCATTGCTGTCATCATCTTGGATAACGGCAGGAATCAAGCCATCAAGTTTTGAAAAATCCATCTATCAAGACTCCACATACAAAAAAAGCCTCGCCGGAAGTGGCGAGGCCTCGTGGTGCGTGAGTGTTATCTTTTTCGGACGTTACATCACACGCAGTACCACCAGGCCGCCGCATGGCAGTGATGATGATCATGAGACACGGTGTGATGCACACTCAACATTGAATTTTAACCCTATCTTAGTAGAGTGCTTTCAGTCAACTCCGCGGAGTGAGTTCTGAGGTGCTGAGATACCTCGACCACATTGTTTCCTTGGATTCTGAGTGTCGATCCACCTGGGCACGCATACGGTCTGGGTGGTCGGTGAAAAGAGCATCAAACCCCATTTGTATCAGTGTTTGCATATGGGATGTTTCGTTGACCGTGTGAACCGCAGAAAGGAGGCCGGCTTGTTTGGTTTGTTCAACGATTGAGGAGGATGCTAGTTGATGTGGAATATGAAGAGCTGTTGCTCCTGACGCATACGCGAGTTTCGTGATGGCCTCGTCTGTAAAGTGTTCATCCGAAAGTAACGCTGTCGTTAGGTGTTCGTGTCTATCTCTTAGACGTGTGATAATGCGACGGGTATAGGACGAGATGACTACCGAGCGTGTTGCACCGAGAGCATCCACTTGCTTACCTACAAGGTCGGCGATTCCGTTAAGTGCAAGATCATCTTGTAATTCAGTTTTTACCTCGACGTTGACCAAAACACGATTTTGGCAGAGCTTGAGTGCTTCGCCGAGACTGGGAAGGAAAGCGCCCGTGAAGTCATGGCCGAACCACGCGCCAGCATCGAGCATCTGTAATTGCGAAAGGGTGTGATTTTCAACAAGGCCGCAACCGTTTGTCGTTCGCTCAAGGGTCGAATCGTGAATGACGACGAATTGTTTATCTGCCGTTAATCGGACATCAAACTCAATCATGTCCGCTCCGGCGTCAATGGCCCGTTGAAATGCGGGGAGGGTGTTTTCTGGTGCGACAGCAGAAAAGCCTCGATGGGCAATAACAGTCGGTTTTGTCATGAATGATTTGATATTTTTAGGACTGATAGAGTATTGAAAGCAATGGTATTCTCAGAATGATGGCACATCCTGTTACGGCTGGAATGACGCTCGTTGTAGTTTTTGCACTTCAGGGGCAGGTGTTGAGTCAGGAGTCACCTGAGACGGAGGCACGCGCGGCTCTCGACGAATATTTTCGAGCGTGGAACGCTGCCGATAACGAGGCAAT
>CAYFJM010000086.1:0-7493 GCA_964343415.1 uncultured Vicinamibacteraceae bacterium
CTCCCGGATACTCAAGTCCAAGAAGTGTCGCGACCTTGTCGTACGCCTCACCCGCCGCATCGTCGCGAGTACGACCGATCACTTGATAATTACTCTGTTCATTTTCTCCAGGAGTTACAAGATAAAGGTTGGTGTGCCCCCCTGATACGACTAATACGACAGCTGGAAGAGGCATGAGTCCACCCTCAATAATGAGCGACTCAATATGGCCAGCAAGATGGTTCACCGACACTAATGGAAGGCCACGCGACCAAGCTAACGACTTCGCAAATGACACCCCAACCAGAAGGGACCCAATCAACCCTGGTCCCTGCGTAACGGCGATTGCCTTGAGGTCAGACCAGTTCTTTCCTGAATCTGAGATAGCCCGTTCAACCACACCACATATGTCCCGAACATGCTGGCGTGAAGCGATTTCAGGAACAACCCCACCCCATTCGCGATGAATATCCGCCTGGGAGGCGACAACATTAGAACGCACGATCCAAGGTCGCAATCGATTCCCAGAATCAGAAACAACAGCCGCTGCCGTCTCATCGCAGGACGTTTCAATGCCGAGAATATCCATAACAGTTAGGTTAGTTCACAGATCGTCTTCAAACTATCCAAATACGGCGACCGACAAATACCCCGCTCGGTAATAATGGCCGAGACGAACTGATGCGGTGTAATGTCAAAAGCAGGATTCCAGACGCCAGCATCTTCTGGAGCTACCCGCGAAGATCCGACGTGGGTTACCTCGCGGCGATCACGCTCCTCAATCGGAATTCCAGTACCATCAGGCGTCGCGAGATCAACTGTTGATGTCGGTGCAGCAACATAAAATGGGACGCCATGCTCACGCGCAAGAACCGCCACGGTGTAAGTTCCTATCTTGTTCGCTACATCGCCATTTGCGGCGATCCTATCGGCACCCACAACAACCGCATCGACCGAACCACGACGCATAAGCGGCCCTGCCATACCATCAGTGATGATCGTCGTGTCAATACCATCTCGTAGAAGCTCCCACGCGGTAAGTCGTGCGCCTTGGAGAAAAGGCCTGGTTTCGTCAGCATACACAGCAATACGCTTGCCGCATTCAACCGCAGCTCGAATAACACCAAGGGCTGTTCCGTAGCCGCCTGTCGCAAGCGCTCCGGCATTGCAATGCGTTAATACGCGACCGTCATCAGGGAGCACCACCGCACCATGCTCACCCATGGCTCGACAACTTGCGATGTCTTCGTCATGAATATGACGCGCTTCAGCAAGCAACACCTCACGGATTTCAGCCGGTGATTGTCCAGCTCGAGCGGATTCTGAAAACACGTGCTTCATACGAGCAATCGCCCAAAACAAGTTAACAGCAGTCGGTCTCGTCTCAGCCATCATGTCGCATAACTTGTAGAACTCCGTAGCCAGTGCCGCTGTTCCCTTCGCCTTACTCTTTGAGACTCCCAGCGCCAAGCCCATAGCCGCTGCGACACCGATCGCCGGCGCACCTCTGATAATCATCTTCTCGATCGCGCGAGCGACCTCACGGGCTGTTCGCAGTTCGACGTATATCTCCTGCGTAGGTAGTTTTCTCTGGTCGACCATAACAACATGGCCATTTTTCCAGTCAATGGTTGGAAGCATACGGTGAATAATACTCGGCCATTACAGTAGAAGTGCCGCGATTGATGCATTAATGAGGGTGGCGATAAACCCACCAAGTAAAGCTTTCGAACTTAGACGAGCTAAATCTGCCCGGCGCCTAGGAGCCATAGCACCAATACCACCAAGCAACACGCCGATCGAACCAAGGTTCGCAAATCCTGTTAGCGCATAAGTGGCCAAGACATGGCCTCGGCCACTAATAACGCCTGAATATTCACCATTCAACTTAACATAAGACACCATTTCGTTAGTCACAAGCTTAGTACCAAGCAAATCGGCAATCACTGAAACGTCAGCACTTGGAACGCCCATCAATGCCGCAACGGGCGAAAAAACAAGAGCCATCACAACCGACAAGGATAGGTCCGGTCGAACCAAAGCCAACAAATAGTCGATCATCGCGATGAACGCCAAGAATGCAATTAACATCGCCGCCACATTAAGCGCCAACTGCATGCCATTCGACGCACCACTAGCAGCAGCATCAACTAGATTGGCGTGCTCACTATCTACCTCGACGTTCGCCTCACCTAGCGTGACAGGACTTTCCATTTCAGGAACCAAAATCTTAGCCAGGTACAACCCGCACGGAGCAGCCATTACACTCGTCGTCAACATTGCCACGGGGTCTGCTCCCAACCCTACATAAACAGCGAACATGCTTCCGGCAATCGTGGATAAACCACCGATCATTAGGGCAAGCAGTTCTGACTGCGTCATCCTCGGAATGTAGGGCCTGACAATTATTGGTGCCTCCGTCTGTCCCATAAAGACATTTGCGACTGCTGAAAGTGTTTCAGCGCCACTTGTTCCTAGAAACGGCATCATCAACTTGGCCAGCAAACGCACCACGAACTGAATGACACCAAGGTGGTACAGCACTGTAAACACCGCTGATACAAAAATAATGATCGGTAACGCGGCAAAAGCTAGTGCAAATCCATTAGGAAACACCGTCGCCATCGCCTGCGGATCAGCAAGCTCACCAAATACAAAAACGGCACCAACACTCGTAAATTCAAGAAAGCGCGTTACACTCTCAGCCACCCAGGTGAACACAATATACCCAGGGCGTACACCACCGATTGATAGCTTCAGAATTACAACGGCCAGGAAGACTTGTAGAGCCACGCCACGTGCAACAAACGACCAGCGGATACCAGTTGGATTTACAGAAAACGCAACAGCTGTCAATATAAATGCAACGATACCCATTGATGCACGCACTGGCCCTGGTATCGACGAATGAAACGCAAACGCTATGATTGCCATAACGAGTGCAAGGCACGCCGCACCACTCCGAACCAGATTAATTGACCCCGCTTTCTTCATCTTACGGTTTGATTTTATTGCGCAAATCGTCGCCGCGCATGGAATCTTCAGCGTTTCTTACTCGGTCAAGTAGGATGTAACGCTAGCCAAAAAAACATGCCCGATATCTCTCTGGCTTTTTCGGTATCCGCACTAGCTTTTAGTTGCGGCATCATTTGGATCTCGAATCAAGCCATAAACATGCAAACTTCACACCCAAATCGCCTAATTACACAGCTTCGCCTCTCGCAATATGCCGCATTACTAATGGTCCTAACAAATGGCGTGTATATCGGCCTCGCCCTTGCTCACGAACAACAACCACGCTTCGAACTGGAGATCGCTCTCTCAACAGGCTTCATCCTACTCGCCACTATTACCACGACATGGGCACCTGAAAAAGCACTAACTGTGTTATCAATCGGCTGGATAATGCATGCGATCCTCGATCTAGCCCATATCGCTGAGGT
Organism: uncultured Vicinamibacteraceae bacterium; assembly: GCA_964343415.1. Classification (GTDB taxonomy): domain Bacteria; phylum Acidobacteriota; class Vicinamibacteria; order Vicinamibacterales; family UBA8438; genus DTWD01. Next base: position 3,423 of record CAYFJM010000086.1, read on the forward strand.
CCTCTCCGTCATACAGCCGTCGTGGTATTCGACAGCCTGTGCTATGCACAATGTTGTGCTGGCCGGATTCTGTTACTTGCCAGTCTGGCGACGCTAAACTGAAGCTCAACCCCGAACAACATTTACTAAATAAATAAGGAGAATCCGTGACAGAAATCGCTATCGGAACTAGCTTCCTTCAAAACGCACGGTCTCGTCTCTGTATACATCTGACTCGACAGATCCAAGAATGTCTAAATGGATTGCAGCTTGAGCAAATTTGGTGGAGACCGAACAAAACCTCCAACGCAATCGGAAACCTCGTTTTACACTGCGTAGGATCCACGCGTTTTTATATTGGTCACGTGATCGGCGCTAACGATTTCATTCGTAATCGAGACGTCGAATTCTCTGAACGACGGTCGCTCCCAAGTGCTGAACTGCTCGCGCACCTCAATATCGCAATTAAAGAAGCAGATAACGTCCTCTCTCAACTCGACCCCACAATGCTCCTTACCCCCGCAGAACGCGCACTTAAACCTGCAAACATGATGGAGATCATTAGCCTTCAAGTAACTCACTATGCGCTTCACGTCGGCCAGATTGCGTATGCAACAAAACTGCTAAACGAAAAAGCTATTCACGAAATCTGGCGACAAACACAGCCCTAACGCCTTTTGCATCTCTGAGCCGGTAACTAGACGCTATAAAGCAGTCAAGGATGACACCATCGCATCGTTCAGGGCAGTTCACCAAACGAGTCCTCGCGATCGTCCGCCAGATTCCACCTGGATACGTCTCGACCTACGGGGATGTAGCGTCAATGGCAGGACGACCTCAAGCGTCTCGAGCCGTCGGTAACATTATGCGAACCTGTTCAACATCGAGCGTTCCCTGCCACCGCGTGGTCGCAGCAAATGGTCAAATTGGCGGATACAACCTAGTAGCGGTCAAGTACCAGCTTCTCCACAACGAAGGAATCATATTCCGGGGGAAACGCATCAAAGATTTTGAAAAGGTACGTTGGTACTGTCAAAAATAGACGTTGCCCTAGACCGCCATAACATCAAATTGTTCGTGATGGAGCTGTCCATCTGACTTAATGGTGACTTCTCGACCAATCACACGACGTAGCTCACTCAAAACACCTCTCTCTTCCTGATTCAAAACTCTGGCAATTTCAGGGTTTACCCGCAACTGGACAACATGACCATTTAGTTCACTACTAAGCTTTCTCATCTCAGACAAAATTTCGTAGCAAATCGTCGAGGCTGACTTAATTACTGAACTACCGGAACAATATGGACACGGCTCGGTGAGCTGTCGCTCAAGACTTTTCTTTACACGCTTCCGAGTAACAATAATGAGTCCAAAATCTGATACCTGGACCGTCTTTGACGGCGATCGGTCGCGCCTAAGTTCTTGCTCAAAAGCCTGTGCAACCTTTTGTCTATTTTTTCGTTCTTCCATATCGATAAAATCGAGAACAATGATGCCACCTAGGTCTCGAAGACGAATTTGCCTCACTATTTCTTTGGCAGCCTCCAGGTTAGTTTTGACAATAGTGTCCTCCAGGCGTCCCGTTCGTTTACCAACATAACGACCTGTATTTACGTCGATCGCTACCAAGGCCTCAGTAGGGTTGATAACCAGATAGCCACCAGACTTCAGCCACACCTTACTTCGGAGGGCTTTATCGATCTCGGTCTGCACCCCGTACTCTTCAAAAATAGGAAACGGCTTCGTATAATGCTGGATATGCGACACCATGTCCGGCATAATGCGCTCAATAAGTCGTACAACTCGCTCATACTCCTTCTTCTCATCAATCCGAATAGCGGAAAAATCATTCGTCAAAAAATCTCGTAAGAGCTTTGCAACCAAACTTTCCTCATGATGAAGCAAAGCGGGCGCCGGTAGCGACTCCATCTTTGACTGAGTCTCAGTCCAAAATTCATAGAAATAGGTAAGGTCACCATTGATGTCGTCTTTGGAACGCTTCGACGCTGCCGTCCGTATGATCACACCACCTGAAAAATCATGCTCCTCCCTAAATTGACGCACGATGCCACGAAGTCGTCCTCGTTCTTCTCGTGTATCGATCTTTCGTGAGACACCAATGTTGTCAGAAGCCGGCATAAATACAAGAAAACGACCAGCCACACTGAGGTGAGTTGTGATGCGAGCGCCTTTGGTTCCTAGTGGTTCCTTAACAACCTGAACAAGGACCTCCTGCCCAGGCTCTAACAATTCGTCGATTTTATGGTTTGGTTTTTGCTGACTCCGCGGACCTGAACGCCCACGCCCCGTGTTATTCGGGCGCCCCCCACGGTCTTTTGAAGCTTCTGTACCCGTAGCATCTTGACCTGCGTCAGCTTCTTCGTCAGTCGCCTCTAACTGATCGAATTCATCTAAAGTATCGATTACATCAGAAACATAGAGAAAGGCGTCTCGCTCGAGTCCGATATCCACGAATGCGGACTGCATTCCAGGTAAAACTTTATTGACCCGACCTTTATAGATATTCCCAACGACACCACGGTCTTTCTCGCGCTCAATGTAAATCTCGCCAACTTGGTCGTCCTCGAGAATAGACACCACTACTTCGTGACCATTCGAGGAGACAATCATCTCCTTGTTCATGTGCTCCAATCTCCCGTGGCTCCAGCGGTAGACTCATAGTTTTCTTGTACAGGCATAGACATGCCCTCGTGCTAACAACAGTTCTCACCGTCAAGCATCGTAAATCGTACAAATCCAAACTACCTACCACTAGACACCATCAATTCGTAAATCGACGCATTCTCACATTAAGAATGAGTCCAAACCCAATCAATGTCGCAATGACGGAAGACCCTCCGTAACTCATCAGGGGCAAAGGAAGACCCTTAACAGGAGCTAAACCTACCGACATTGTGACGTTATAAATCACCTGAAACGCAAACCCAGCCAAAACCCCCACAACGAGGTATTGGCCAATTCGATCCTTAGACAGTCGTGCCGCCTCAAGCGATCGCAGCACAACAAACAGATACAACCCCAGAGCAAACAAGACTCCAATAAACCCTTGTTCCTCCGCCAATACAGAAAAAATAAAGTCGTTATGAGCAACGGGAAGAAAATCATATTGGCTCTGTGTGCCCTGCAAAAATCCCTTACCCGTCAACCCTCCAGAACCCACCGTAATTCTTGCTTGAATTTGTTGGTACCCAGCCCCACGTGGATCTTTCTCAGGATCAAGAAAACTAGCAACACGTGTTTTCTGGTAATCCTCCATACCGTACGCCCAGACAATAGGTGCGGCAAGAACTGCCATCACGGCAATAACTGCAACAACTCGAAGCCTAAGGCCGGCAAATAACATAATGACAACACAGACAGGAAAAAGAGTTACTGCAGTTCCAAGATCGGGCTGTCTTGCAATAAGCAATGCTGGCACACCGACAACTACCACACCAATAAGCCAATCACTAAACCGCCTAGGGCCCCGGTGGTCTCTAGCAAAAATAAACGCAAGCACTAACGTAACGGCGATACGTGCAAACTCCGATGGCTGCAAATTAACTGGGCCCAAATCAATCCAGCGCTGAGCCCCCCCTCGTTCAATTCCAAACCACAGCGTAAAAACTAAGCAGGCTGTCAAGCCTCCATAGATAAGTAAAGAACGACTGACGATGGTCCGATAATCAACCATGAGAGAGGCAACAAGCGCTACCAAGCCGATTAGCAAAGCCCCCAGTTGTCGATAAAACTGACTGCCAACCTGTTCCGTCGTCGCGTCATAAGTGGCACTAAAAATCATCACCAACCCCATTAGACTTAGTGCAACGATCGCCGACAACAGTTTTCCGTCAACGTGCAAATAGAGGCGGCTATCAAACACTATTCATTGCCTCCAATACTTGTAGGAACGGAGGATACCCCCGACAAAATGGGCAACGTGGGTAATTCTCGCCCTTCACGTTTAGCAAAAAACGTTTCGATAACGTGGCGCGCGATCGGGGCTGCAAGGTATCCGTGCTCTGCGTGTTCACCGAAGACCACTCCAGCTATCTGCGGATTATTACGTGGTGCCGCGAAGACAAACCAGCC
>CAYFJM010000087.1:0-7374 GCA_964343415.1 uncultured Vicinamibacteraceae bacterium
CAAGAACTATTTGCAGATTTGATTAATCGTGTCGCATCGGACGCGGAGCATGTCCAAGCCGCTGCACGAGCTATAGCGGCACTTGACGTACTGCTGTCATTCTCTGTAACGGCATCTCTTCGTGACTACTGCAAACCGGTGATCACAGGCGAATCCGACCTCGCACTTACAGATGCACGCCACCCTGTAGTCGAACTTCGCACCGACTCTTTTGTCCCAAACGACTTAACACTTAACAATGTTGATCAACAACTTATGCTCCTAACGGGTCCTAATATGGGGGGGAAATCCACATATTTGCGCCAAACGGCCATTATCGTGCTCCTCGCGCACACTGGATCGTTCGTTCCCGCTAAGTGCGCGCGCATTCCAATAACAGATCGAATATTCGCCCGCGTCGGCGCATCCGACGACATTGCTAGAGGGCAATCAACATTCATGGTTGAAATGCAAGAAACTGCGAGAATTCTAAATCTCGCGACATCAAGCAGTCTCGTATTGCTCGATGAAATTGGCCGCGGCACCGCCACTTTTGACGGGCTGAGTCTAGCTTGGGCAGTGGCCGAGCATCTTGTTACTCACGACAGTCACAGACCAAAAACCTTATTCGCCACGCACTATCATGAACTTACCGAATTAGCAGAGGCCCACATTGCCGTATCCAATTACCACGTAGCCGCGAGGGAATGGAAAGACGACATTATTTTTCTGCACAAAGTCGAACCGGGGCGTTCCGACCGTAGTTACGGGATCCAGGTGGCTCGTTTAGCCGGATTACCGGCCCCAACAATTGCACGAGCGAAGGTGATTCTCGCTGGCCTTGAAGGCGACGAACTCTCTCACACCGGGCGCCCATCCTTCGACAATTCCATACAATCTAAGCAAGCCCAGATTGGATTATTTGAACTTTCTTCGACAAAGAATGATGACGTCGTAGCGCAAATAGCAGAAATCGATCTCGAACGGATCACACCTGTAGACGCGATGTTGTTTTTAGCAAGATTGAAAGACGATATTTCGGATTAATTGTCATGACTAACCCACGCTCGTCCAGCAAAGAGAGATTGTTATCTTCCCCGTCGACGCCATTTGAAACAACCGCGGAACAATCAACTGACGATCTACTGAGCCGTATGGAGAAGATTTCATTCCAAGGCAGAAATCTCGCCACAGCGAGACGAATCTGGGAGCGAATGGTCTCTGACGATGTTCTCATTTTCTTCGGAATGGCCGGCGCACTCACAGCGGGTGGACTTCGGCTAACGATCGCCCAACTAATTCATAACAGAGCATTTGATTGCCTCGTCTCCACCGGCGCGAATTTGTATCACGACCTCCATGAAACGCGGGGTCGCCATCATTACCTCGGAGATCCGAAGGCAAATGACGCCGAGTTGCAAGCACACCATATCGACCGAGTGTATGACACCTATATCAATGAGGATGAATTCATTGACAATGACAGTTGGATCGCTTCGTTCGCAGCCAGTTTGGAGAGTCGACCGTACACCAGTCGGGAATTTTTGTATGAGCTCGGTGGATTTCTATGGCAACAAACACGCGCGGACGGCATCCTCACTGCCGCCTACCGACAACAGCTTCCGATTTATTGCCCAGCTATCGCCGATTCATCACTCGGCATGGGGCTTTCGCAGGCCAGGCACGTCGATCAAACCGCCGGAAAAATAGACGTAATCGCTGACATTATTGAATCGGCCAACCTGGTGCACCGACAACCTCATACAGCTTCCATCGTATTAGGCGGAGGGACGCCAAAAAATTTCATCAACCAAGCAAGTGTCCAGGCTGGATTTTACGACGAAAGAATTACCGGTCATCAATACGCCATACAGCTGATTACAGACACCCCTTATTTCGGTGGGGCCTCTGGGTCAACACTTAACGAGGCGCAAAGCTGGGGGAAACTGTCCGCAGAAGCTGATCAAATTACAGTTCATGCGGATGCCACTCTCGCGTTCCCTCTCTTGACAAGTGCTTTCGTTAATTCCGCTGCGAAACGCTTAGAAGAAAGAGTTGCACCACAGTTTGTCACGCACGGTCGGTCCCTCAGTGTGAATGGAAGCCCAGTTCCGGCCACTCAATTTCTGACCTCCAAAGATCAAAAATCCTGATCCAGTCCGATATCATCGCAACAATCCCCGACTGGCTGTTGCTGCGTGAGGCAGTGAATCGCACCAAGCCCAAGAATGAGATCACCCGCATAAATTCCAACAATCTCTCGGGTAGGAAAAACATCCTCAAACAGTGCCAACGCTCTTTGATCTCTCGAATCATTAAATGTCGGAACTAGCACTACATTGTTGCCGATGTAGAAATTCAAATAACTCGCCGGCAAACGTAGTCCGTCGAACAGGACGGGCCTAGGCATTGGCACCGGAATCACATCAAATTCATTGCCGTTCGTGTTTCTAATGCTTCGAAGCCGTTCAAAATTTTGCCGCAATACCGCATAGTTAATATCGGTACTATCTGTCTCCACCGCAGCCACAATTGTGTTCGGTGCGACAAATCTCGCAACGTCATCAACATGACCGTGAGTGTCATCTCCATCAATGCCACCCGAAAGCCAATGCACGTTGCTCACTCCCAAATAACTACACAGGACTTCCTCTAACGCCGCTCGATTGAGTTTGGGATTCCTCGACTGCACTTCGCCAAGCAAACATTGCTCAGTGGCGAGCAGGTCACCACCACCATTCACATCAATACTGCCGCCCTCAAGTACCACATTTTCAGCCCGGTCGCCCTGGCTCGCTTGAACGATAAATCTGGGCACCTTAAGCCTATTTGCAATGCGCTCTGGCAATCGATTATCAGCACTGTACGATCGGTATCTCCCCCACCCGGTGAACGCCCAATCCGTGACTGCGACCTTCCGACCAGAACCTCTGGAAGAAACTAAAAATATAGGACCGGAATCGCGTATCCAAGACCTGTTCGTCGTAATAGTATGGGTGTCATACGCGGAGTGCATTACCCCGCCACGCGTCAAACGTGCCTTCGCACGCTCCCGAACAGCCTCACCCTGACAAATCAGAACAACACGTTCATAACGGATAAGGTGTCGAATGATTTCTACATAACACCACTCGGCAGCATTCGTTTTAACATCCCAATCATCTCGATTATGAGGCCAGACCATCCAGGTCGCAGCATGCGGTTCCCATTCAGCCGGCATCCGAAATCCCATTGCTGCCGGGCAACCACTCAAAACAACAGACATTACGACTTCGAATACCGCGACCTTGCCGAAGCCGAATCAATATAGCGCTCCGACAACTGCTTGTAACTGTCAACTCTCCGGTCGCGTAAGAAAGGCCAATGCCTTCGTTGCTCTTCAATAACCTCTAAATCGCAATCGGCTATTATGATCTCGTCGGTCCCGCCTTGAGCCTCAGCTAACACAGACCCCGTCGGCCCGCACACAAAAGAATGGCCCCAAAACTCAAGCTCATCACTATCCACTCCAATAGCTTCCTTGCCAATACGATTCACCGCCGCAACGAAAACACCGTTACCGATGGCATGGCTTCTCTGCATCGTCCGCCATGCGTTTTGTTGTTCCTGCCTTACCACGTATGTTTCTTGTTCCAGCCATCCAATCGCGGTGGGATAAAAAATAATTTGAGCACCATCAAGCGCTGCCAAACGCGCTGCCTCTGGGTACCACTGGTCCCAACAAATCAAGACACTGATCCGAGCGAAGGCCGTGTCAACGACCACGTATCCCTGGTCGCCTGGCGCAAAGTAGTATTTCTCATGAAACTGAGGATCGTCAGGAACATGCATCTTTCTGTAGACGCCGCATATTTCACCAGTAACGTCCAGAATGACAGCCGAGTTGTGGTACACGCCAGCGGCACGTTTTTCAAACACCGGCACAATTAAGACCACGCCTAGTTCTCGCGCCAATGCCGAAAATCGTTGCGTCGTTGGCCCGGGAATCTGCTCAGCAATATCAAAATGCGTGGGGTCCTCTATTTGACAGAAATATTTTGTCGCAAAAAGTTCAGGCAGGCAGATGACTTGAGCGCCACGCGTAACTGCTCTACGTATTGCGCCGTCAGCAGTCGAAATATTCCTAGCTACGTCCTCGACGCAACTCATTTGAACCAGTCCGACCCGAAGATCTGGGTTCACAGTGTTGCTATCAGCGGCCATAGGTGTGTCACCTAGGGAACTTATCCGCCACCAGAAAGACTATCGAGTTTGGTCTCCGCATCAAATCGATACGGCGAACCAGGATATTCAATCAGGAGTCGCGAAAAAATCGAAACCGCTTCGGTATCCTGATTCGCTAACTGGTATGCAATCCCCAATCGCATCAACACCGCATCAATTGGAATATCGCCACTGGATGAAGCCGATTCAACTTCGAGGAGCGCGATGGCTTCCTCATAGTCGCCATTTGAAAGAAGGGCCTCTGCGTGACCAAGTCGAGCCATATTTCCGTAAATACCGTCAGTATCAGTCTCCGAAACCTGTTCGAAATGACCGACGGCTTCTTCCACCCGCCCTAATGTCACCAAAACTGATGCTGCTTGATAACGCGCCACGATACCGGCGGGTAGTCCCGGATACTCTTCAGCCGCAGCAACCAACAAAGGCAGAGCGGCTTCGAGCTTCTCCTCGATAGAACTATACGCTCCTGCGCTACCCATCTGCTCTTCGTTCTCACTTGCGATCGGCGCCTCAAGTACCGACATCGCAGTTGCGAGCATCTCACCGGACTGCGCTAAGCGGCTTTGCTGCCAACCATAAAGTCCTCCGACCACGACAAGACCGGTGACAATTAGACCAACAACAATACCTATTGACCGACTACCGGAAGCAGTTTCTCTAAGAGCCAACACGCTAGCGGCAAGAGGGTCTTCTTTGAGATGATGACGTTCAGTTCTCTTCATAGCGTAGGTCTTCGTCTGAAAATTCTACCAAAAGACAGAGCTCTGCAACGCGATAGTCCCATAGAGTCATTCCGTATGGTAGGCTTGCGGTCATTTTCGGCTTAGGTTAGTGGCTATTTTGGGAAGGCAACGAAGCACCAATAAGTTTCTTTGATTTAGAGATGCCGACAAGGAGAGAGTTCCTCTCAACTGCGTCCGCACTTGCAGCCATGGGGTTCGGAGGCCCCCACGCACTGCGCGGGCAGACGCTTACGCCTGTGCTTCCTCCATATCTAGCTGATGTCAACGGAGATGGAACCCTCGATGATCGCGACCGTACCATTCTCGCGAATGCCCTATTCGCCCAACGCGGCTACGGAATTCACCCCGCTGATGGATACGATCATCGAATCGACGTCTTTGGCCGCGGTCGCGTCGATCAAACCGCGATTGACAACTGTCTCTCGTCGCTTGATCTGTATCAAGCTTCAGGGGTCACACCAAACCGACCCATTACGATTGCGTGGCACTACGGATGGTACAACGACCTTGACCGACCAGCTGGTTGGCAGACGGTCCGATATAAAGGTGGGGATTACTTTTCCTACGATCCAACTGTCGAACCAGAATTCCATCGCCTTAAAAATGAAATCGGCATCACTGTCGACGCGCTTAGTTGGATTCCTGTTCGTGAGAACAAAGATAATCAATCGAATTACCGAAACGCTTTCTTAAAGGCCCCCAACGTTAATACGCGACACGTCTGCCTACTCTATGAAAGCACAATCGCCTTGCCCTTCACCGGCGGCCGTATCGACTTCATCAATGCTGATGTGCAAAAGAATTTCCGGGAAGACTTTCGGCAAATGGCACTCTTTTTTAAAGAGATCAGGGACGAAACACCGGCGCGACTATTCACGGTAGACAACCGGCCCGTACTTTTTATTTTTGGGACGCACACGTGGGGACGTCTACCCGTCCTCAGTGGTAATTTTTGGGCAATTGATGCCCTAGTGTACGAAGGTCGAGAAATCTTCAAAGAGATCTATGGCGTGGCGCCCTACATCGTCGGTGAAGAGATGTATCTATCTGCGACAGGGCAATTCGCCGATGACCGATTTCGACGGACTCAAAACTTTGACGCAATTCACGTCTATCATCACGCCTCAAATCTAAAGCGTGGCACGGTTGCGACAATACAAATGTCCTCCTCCTACATAGAGAACCAAGTACGCATACTCCGACGTACTTACGATGCCGTCGCTAACGTAAGGAATCGATTCACGCAACGTAACATACACGTTATTCCTAACCTCTCTCCGGGTTTCGCGAAACCTGCGCACCCAACGCTGCAGCTTGGCCGATCTGGCTACGCAGACTTCATGAAACTGCTCGTCCAAGTCCACGAGACCTATCACATCAAAAAAAGATGGTCGCAACAACTCGGCACATCTGAATTCCCGGCACCCGTCTACATAGTCGGGTCATGGAACGAAGAATTCGAGGGCCACTGCGTTTTTCCATTTGAATTTAATTTTTCAGTCCCAGAGGTCACACAGCAAGGCTGGGACCTAGCAATGCCCATCAAGGAAGTGTTCGGTTGGAATCACTATGCCAACCGAGCTATTTCCTTACCAGGACCACCCGACCGTATCGACCAGAACGGCTGACGTGCGAGTAAGCTACCTAGCTATTGGTATTGCCCGTCAGGTAATCGCGTGGGAAGCTGGTAAATGGGATCCGTCAGTAGCGTATAGAGAGTCGGGTTTTTAGTCTGGACCTTCTCGCTCGTACACAATTTCCATTCCGCAGATATCGCCGCACAACGTCCTGGTGCACCCTGTGCACCCATTAGGCTCGTCAATCCCCAGTACAAATATTCAATGCCCGCACATTCCCCAAAACAATTATTGCCATCACTATTGTAGTCACCATTTGCCTGAGCCACCGCCATCGCATCCGTCAATAAACTTGGCGCTTTCATGCTGAGATCCGGATGTGCAAACGCATAGCCTGCCGTTTGGATCAAATGCAACACCTCCTCAAGCGTTACATCATTCGGCTGACCACAATGTTCCGCGCACAAACTACCGAACGGATCAGTCTCACCGCTGTGCTGAGAGATCGTGACCTTAAACCGATGGATATTGCTGCTGTCGGAAAAATCGAATTGTGAAAATTTTTCTAATTCATCCACGAGATACATGGCCGCATAATTTCTGACCAACTCTGCGTTAAGTGAAGGATCGTCAACACTTCCATCTTCATTGTTGTCGAGCAACCCTGCTGTTACTGCGGTCACATGCCGCAGTAGCGATTCAGGGAATTTCTCTACCGCCCACATTGAGACACCAAAGGCCTTCATACAGTAATGCCATCCTACGCCGTACATCGGGTCAGTCTCCGGTATAACAATCGGCACAAAGTTTGGTGTTTGTGTTGAATCCAATGTGGTGACGCCACACACGCC
>CAYFJM010000088.1:0-7306 GCA_964343415.1 uncultured Vicinamibacteraceae bacterium
TACGGCATGTAAGATGTTTCGGACGTCGGTTGTGTCACAATTGAACCTTCGTGGTGCCAGTTTCGATCTCGATTTTGAGCTCACGAATAAGATATGTCGGGACGGCTGGCGTATCGATGAGGTTCCAGTTCCATATCACCCTCGAACCTTCGACGAAGGTAAGAAAATCCGTAGTCGTGATGGTCTCAGTGCGGCCTACGTGATTGTACGTGATCGATTCTTCAAATAATAATGTCATCCGTGACGTTGTCGTGGATTAGAACGCCGGGAGTAATCCAGGTATTTTTGTTCGCGCTTGTTGTTCGATTAGTTGTTTCTCTTACGATCCCGGCTGCGTCAATTAGTGGTGGTGATGCTGCTGATTACGATCGTCTTGCTCATGCGATTGTGAATGGCGAGGGCTATGTTTCTGAAACCGGTCAGCCAACTTCGATGCGCCCTCCGTTGTATGGCTATGTGCTTGCCGGGTTTTACGAACTGTTTTCTGATGGCCCAGCGGCAATGCGTGTCTTGCAGGCAATTCTTGATGCTGTAACCTGCGCACTCGTTTATGGGTTGACATTTCGTTACTTCGGACTCGACGCCGCACGGATTGCGGGGTTGCTATCTATTTTTTCGCTTAGCTTGCTGTTTGCCACGCGTCATTTACTAGCCGAGACATTTATGGCGTTTTTCATGGTGGCGATTGTGTACTCGCTCGACATAGCATTGACGTCGTGGCGGTTAGGAGTGTTTTTATTTACAGGCGTTCTTGTTGGGCTCAGTACGTTGACAAAAGGGACGACGTTACCCTTGCCGGCAATGCTGCTTTTGCCGATCTGGGCGTCGACCCGGTGGAAGTGGAGGCCAACTCTTCAAGCAGGCGCAATCCTGTTCGCTGGTTTTCTCGTTGTATTACTGCCATGGACTGTCAGGAATTATCTTGTGCATGGCGAAGTGGTTCCCGTTACAACGCAGGTGGGTTGGATCGCCTATTCATCATACGCGCCGCCGGAAGGGCGAATTTTTGGAGTCTATACCTTTGACGAGACCGTTGAAGAGGCAATGCGCCTTCCCGAGGCTGAACGTAGCCGGGAACTTACCGATGCAGCGGTAGGTCTTATCTTGGAACAACCTAGTGAATTGCCAAGGTTGCTCGTTTTGAAATTTCTGTATTTCTTTAGTCCATTTGACTGGGAAATTCTAGGTGGCGATGGAGTTTTCAATTTTCTGTACGCGCTTACGTTGCCACTAGCCTTGTATGGGCTGTGGGGCGCGAGGACAAGAGGTTGGCGACTCTGGTTGTTGGCGACGCCGCCTGCATTTGTACTTGCGTTGTCGCTTGTTTTATATGGGAGTCCGAGATTGCGGTTACCGGTCGAGCCGATATTAACCGTGCTGGCAGCTGGTGGAGTAGTTGGTATCTGGGAGCGAGTTGAGGCGCAGCGAACAGCGTTTACGGCAATGTCGGTACTTTTTTTTGTGGTTGGTTTCGCCATTTATTGGTTTAGTGCGGAGGCAAAGGTTGTGGCTGCAACTATTCTTCAAGTGGTTGGATTATGGTGACGATTTGTTCATAAACCACTCATCACTAAAACTTTATGCGTGTTAGAACGGTAGAGTTTGATCGTCATCGATTAGAGTTGTAGTGTCTCGCCTACCTATAAGTAAGGAGGTCATCTGTTGGTGCCGGATGGACTCCTTTATGTTTGTAAGCTTTAGGATAAGCATACCTAAGGGGGTGGTATGCGATATATCAGTGGCTGGTGTGGTGTCGGAGTAGTTGCGCTTGTTTCTGTCGGTTTTGGTTTATTGGAGCATCCGGTTTCAACAGAGCAAACAAGCGCACCACCGCTGGTGAGCCAGGCTCTCTATGAACTTTGGATTGACGATTTGTCTAACTGGGGACGTTGGGGGCCAGATGATGAACTTGGCGCATTTAATCTTGTTACTCCAGAGAAGCGCGCTGCCGCCGCGGCTCTTGCGACAGAAGGAGTCACGGTATCGCTCGCGTCAGATGCTCAGGATTATGAAAGTGTTGATGTTCCGTGCCCGGTTCAATGGTCAATGACGCGTGCAACTCGTACGGGAGCTAGTGATGAAATTTCCTACCCATGTATCCATGGGCCAGGTACAACACACCTTGATGCATTTGCTCATGTATTTTTTGATGGGAAAATGTGGAATGGATATGACGTCGAAGATTTGGTGACTTTAGAGGATGGTGCACTCAAGAATTCAATTATGACCGTGAAGGACGGTATTGTGACGCGTGGTGTGCTTTATGACATTCCGCTATTAAAAGGTGTCGATTATCTTGAACCGGGAACTCGTATTACCGTGCAGGATTTAGAAGACTGGGAAGAGATGGCCGGTGTTCGAGTTGGTCCTGGTGACGCGTTTCTCATTCGTTGGGGGCGATGGGCTCGTCAGGACGCTATCGGGCCTTTTGATACCGGATTGGAAGCTGCAGGTCTGGACAACAATGTGATTCCATGGCTACGTGAACGAGACGTGGCTGTTGCTGGATGGGAAACGCCAGGCTATGCACCACAACCAGATGGTGACCTTCCCAGGACGGCGCTTCATAATTTTGCATTGACGATTCTTGGGATTCAGGTACTTGACCGAGCTGACTTTCAAGAGTTGGCTTCCGCTTCGGCTGAGCGGAACAGATGGGAGTTTATGCTAACGATTGCTCCTTTACGTGTTCCGAATGGAACCGGGTCTCCCGTGAATCCTATCGCCATGTTTTAGCGTTTATAGAAAAGACTATGTAGATGCGAAAATACAACGAGTAACTCAGACTTAGTTTTTATCAGAATACAAGAAAGCTTTGCCAGTATAACGATACATGGGGTGCGAGCATGAAAACGTTATTGACTAATCTATCTGTCGCCGTTGGTTTATTTGGCATGATGGCCATGATAAATCCTGTGCTAATGGCACAGGGTACAGAGAATGGAGAGTGGCGGAGTTACGGTGGAGATATTGCGAATACGAGATACTCTGGTCTCGACGAGATCACCGCAGAGAATTTTGGTGACTTGGAAATTGCCTGGCGTGTCAACACGGCAAACTTTGGGCCAAATCCGGAATACAACTTTCAATCCACACCGCTCATGGTTGGAGGAGTGCTTTATTCGACTGCCGGGTCTCGGCGGGCTGTGATTGCACTCGATGCAGGTACTGGTGAACTACTGTGGATGCATCGTCTTGATGAGGGGGAACGTGGTGCGGCGGCGCCACGCCGTTTGTCAGGCCGGGGATTGGCTTATCGCGATGATGGGGCAGATGGACAGATCTTTTACGTCACACCAGGCTACCAATTAATAGGTCTCGATGCGGCATCGGGCCGGCGGTTGTCCGACTTTGGCGAAAACGGAATCGTGGATCTAAAGCAAAACTTTGACCAAGATATAGATTTGGTGACTGGTGAGGCCGGTTTGCATGCAACGCCCCTCGTTGCTGGTGACACCATCGTTGTTGGCGCGGCCCATTTGCCCGGAAGCACGCCAAGGTCAATGCGAAATATAAAAGGGTATATCAGAGGATTTGATGCTCGCAGTGGAGCTCGTAAATGGATTTTCCATACGATTCCTGGCGCGGACGAATTTGGTAACGACACCTGGTTGAATGATTCGTGGCGTTATACAGGCAATACTGGTGTTTGGGGACAGATCAGTGTTGATTTAGAACTAGGTATCGCATATTTGCCGACGGAAATGCCAACTAACGATTACTACGGTGGCCATCGGCATGGAGATAATCTGTTTTCTGATAGCTTGATTGCAGTTGATTTGGAGACTGGAGATCGATTGTGGCACTACCAGTTTATTCATCATGACGTTTGGGATTGGGATTTGCCGTGTGCTCCGATCCTTGCAGATGTGTTGATCGATGGTGTTGAACGGAAGATTATTGCTCAGCCCACGAAACAGGCATGGCTGTATGTATTTGATCGAGAAACCGGGGAACCGATTTGGCCAATCGAAGAACGGGAAGTGGAGCAATCGACAGTTCCGGGAGAACTTCTGGCTCCTACCCAACCGTTTGTTACGAGACCACCTGCGTACGATCGACAAGGAGTGACGCTGGATGACCTCATTGATTTCACACCAGAAATTAAACGCCGTGCAGAGGCGATCGCAGGACGGCATCGACTAGGACCAATATTCACACCGCCGACCGTATCTGACCCAAACGGTGTGGCCGGAACGTTAATGCTTCCATCCCAGGCCGGTGGCACAAATTGGCCTGGTGGCTCGATTGATCCTGAAACGGGTATTGCGTACCTGTATACATTTACGACCGTTGTGTCGCTTGGACTAATTAATGACCCTGAACGTTCAGACATGAATTTCATTCGTGGTCGTTCTAGAGAAATTCCAGCAGCAGAAGTCGCACTGAATGTTGACGGGATTCCTTTAGTAAAACCCCCGTGGGGTCGAATTACGGCAATAGACCTGAAGGTCGGTGAGATCGTGTGGCAGATACCGCATGGAGAAACGCCCGATAACATCAGAAATCACCCACTACTCGCTGGTGTTGATTTGCCACGGACAGGTCGTGTTGGACGTGTCGGAACGCTTGTTACAAAGACACTAGTGATTGCTGGCGAAGCCGGTACATTTACGACACCGTCTGGGACGGAAGGTGCGATGTTACGCGCGTACGATAAGGCGACAGGAAGTGAAGTCGGAGCGGTATATATGCCGACTGGTGCCTCAGGGTCTCCGATGACGTACATGCATGAAGGCAGGCAATATATCGTGTTGGCGATTAGTGGAGGTGGTTTTGCTGGTGAGTTGATTGCGTTCCGTTTACCCTGATAATTTTCAACTGGAGTAAGACGACTGGGTTTCGCTCGGAGTATGTTGTGGTCGAGTTTGTGATTGCGTCGACGCCGTTCTTGCCGCAATCAGACTTTCTATAAGAATTAAGCGCACAACGAAGGCCCTGTTGTTAGCGGTGTCGGAGAGCTGACTGTAGTACCAAGAACCAAGGAGTTGGTGGCTATATCGGTGGACCGATCTATAGACAACCCCTATAAAGTAAGCGTCAACTCAGATTTTGTCGAGGATCGTATTGAACGTTTTACTAGGTCTCATTGCTTTCGAGGCGGCTTCTTGATTGGGTCGAAAATATCCACCGAGATCAATAGGTCGTCCTTGTGCTTCCAGTAACTCACTTGTGATTGTGGATTCATTTGTAGTGAGTTGCTGCGCAATACCTTGGAATCGCTCACTTAGCTCCACGTCGTCTGTTTGCGCCGCGAGTGCCAGAGCCCAGTAGAGGGTCAAATAGTATGTACTACCTCTATTGTCGATTTCATTTACTTTTCGAGATGGATAGCGGGCGTGTTCTAGATACGAACCGATCGCGGTATCGAGAGTTTTGGCCAATACGGCTGCTTTTTCGTTTCCATTCTTTTGTGCAATCATTTCGAGAGATGGGACAAGCGCACAGTATTCACCGAGTGAATCCCATCGGAGATGACCTTCGTTGACCATTTGCTCAACGTGTTTCGGAGCGGAACCTCCTGCTCCTGTTTCAAACAACCCACCTCCATTAAGAAGTGGAACTATAGAGAGCATTCGAGCACTTGTACCGAGTTCAAGAATCGGAAACAAATCAGTAAGGTAGTCTCTCAGGACATTCCCGGTGACTGAGATAGTGTGTTCTCCACGGCGGATTCGTTCCAATGAAAACCGCATCGCATCAACCGGTTTTAGGATGCGGATATCCAAGTCTGAAGTGTCGTGGGTGGAAAGGTACGTGTTGACCTTTGCAATGATGGAGGCGTCATGGGCGCGTTCTCGATTAAGCCAAAATATTGCTGGTGAATTGGATGCCCGTGCGCGAGTAACCGCTAGTTGCACCCAATCTCTGATTGGCTCGTCTTTGGTCTGGCACATACGGAAAATGTCCCCTGTGCCGACTTGCTGTTCGAGAAGTGTCCGACCGCCTCCATCGACCACACGAAGAGTGCCTTTGTCAGAGGGCATAAATGTTTTGTCGTGGGAACCGTACTCTTCGGCTTTTTGTGCCATAAGTCCAACATTTGAGACGCTGCCCATTGTTGATGGATCGAACTGACCGTGTGCTTGGCAGTCTTCCAGGATGGCTTGGTACATCGTTGCGTAACTACGATCCGGAATGACCGCTACAGTGTCTTGTAATTCATCTTCGTTGTTCCACATCTTGCCTCCATCTCGAACTACGTTTGGCATGGAGGCGTCAATGATCACGTTGTTTGGAATATGTAGATTGGTAATTCCTTTGCGTGAGTCAACCATTGCTAAGGCAGGACGGGTTGCATAGACCGCGTCGAGGTCAGCCTTGATGGCATGCTGTGTTTCTTTCGGTAAAGTGTCGAGTTTGTCCAAGACCCCTTGGAGGCCGTTATTAAGATTGGCTCCGACCTCCCGCAGAGTGTCGGCATGTTTGTCTAACGCGTCTTTGTAGTAAACGCTGACGCAGTGTCCAAACATCACCGGGTCCGATACTTTCATCATTGTGGCTTTAAGGTGAAGTGAAAGCAGTGCGCCATCACGCTTCGTTTCAGCCATCACGTTTTCGTAGAATTCGCGAAGTGCTTTGACGTTCATAACGGCAGTGTCGATGACTTCGCCATCCTGCAGTGGGATACTGTCTTTCAGTACGGTAATTGACTGGTCTTCAGCAACAAATTCAATGCGAGCGTCACATGCACCAGTCATAATCAGAGAACGCTCACTGCCAAAAAAATCGTCGGCTTGCATATGTGCGACTCGGGAGTGCGAGCCTGATATTGGCCAGTCTTTCATCATTTTGTGGGGATATTTTTGTGCAAATGATTTTACGGAAGTAGCAGCACGTCGGTCAGAGTTACCTTCTCGAAGAACAGGGTTGACCGCTGAGCCGAGAACTTTTGAAAATCGATTGTGGATGTCTTGTTCTTCGGCGTTAGACGGTTCTTCCGGGTAGTCAGGAATGTCATATCCCTGGCCTTGCAATTCCTTTATAGCCGCCTGTAGTTGAGGCATTGACGCACTAATGTTTGGTAATTTGATGATGTTGGCTTCTGGCGTTTTGGCCAATTTGCCCAGTCGTGTCAATTCATCCTCAATGCGTTGGTCTGGGCGTAGCCGTTCCGGAAATGTGGCGATGATGCGGCCCGCGAGGGAAATGTCTCGTTCTTCGACGGTGATGTCGGTACCGCGAGTAAAAGCTTGCACGATCGGTAACAGGGCATGACTTGCGAGGGCCGGAGCCTCATCGATACGTGTCCAAATAATTGTTGCGGGTGCCATAGTTCGTTTGTACCTCTATTGATGATGAAATT
>CAYFJM010000089.1:0-7231 GCA_964343415.1 uncultured Vicinamibacteraceae bacterium
AAGCCGGTGGCTATGCCTGGTGCTGTTCGCTGTTGGATGTGGCTCATCGCTACCTGAGACGTCTCAGGGAGATGATGTTTCGGGCGACGCATTACCAGCTGCAACGGAGGGCGCGTTGTTGTTGCCGCCAGAACCCACTGGCCGCACACGCGTGGTGTTGCTTGGTACCGGCACGCCCGGGGCTGAACCAGATCGATCAGGGCCTGCCACGGCAGTGGTTGTTGATGAGACCGCGTATCTTATTGACTTTGGCCCGGGAGTTGTTCGGCAGGCAGCGGCGGCAGCGGCGGCCGGGATAACTGCGTTGCGTCCTCCGAATCTCCGCATTGGCTTTCTGACCCATCTACATTCTGACCACACGGCCGGTTATCCAGATATCGTGCTCACGCCGTGGGTGCTTGGGCGCCGTGCACCACTCATCGTGTATGGCCCACCAGGGTTGAGAGCAATGACGCGGTCAATCCTTGAGGCCTACCAGGCCGATATTCGTATTCGTACCGAAGGTGCGGAGATGCTTGCGACTGGTGGTGTGCAGGTGCAGGCGAATGAGATCGAACCAGGCGTTGTGTATGAAGATGATCTGGTGACCGTCGAGGCGTTTGCTGTACCCCATGGCACATGGGAACACGCATTTGGGTACAAGTTCACCACGGTTGATCGCACGGTTGTGATCTCGGGTGACTCGGGGCCCAATGACGAACTGGCCACAATCGCTCGCGATGCGGACATCCTGGTGCATGAAGCCTATGGGGCCTTTGGATTTTTTCAGCGTCGTCCGCAAGCGCAGGGATATCACGGGACCTTTCACACATCAGCAACAAAAGTTGGGGAGATTGCGAGTCAGGCGAATGTCGGCATGGTGGTCCTGACGCATCAATTGCACCTGGCAGGTGAGTCACCTGACCAACTGGTCGACGAAGTCCGAGCCCAATACGACGGACCGGTGGTCTACGGGAACGACCTGGATGTTTTTTGAGCACCGACCAAGTTATTTTGTTGGCCCGAGTAATTGATCTTGTTTGTCTCATTTTTTAACGAAGAGGAGTTCTGATGTCAAAAGTGCGGATAGGTACGGTGGTTTTGTTGGTAGGGATTCTGGGAGTGGGGACAGTGTCGGCTCAGCAGAGTGGCAGAGTTGGTACGTTAACCGGTCAAGATTACGGTGAGATCGAAGCCTTGTACGCCCGCTATAACCAGGGGAGTGATTTCCGAGACGCTGACTTGTTTCTCTCCGCGTTTTCTGAGGATGCGGTGATCGAGCGGCCCGATGGGAGTAGTGTGCGTGGAATGGCGGCGTTGCGGAAGGAACGTGAGCAACGGTACCAGGACGGGCAAAGTGGCGATGCTGGACGACGCCATTGGACCGGCAGTTATCTCATCACGGCGACACGAGAGGGCGCAAAAGGACGCGCGTATTACGTACTGCTTGATGTGACGACCCGGCCTCCGACAATGACGGTGTCCGGGTACTACGCGGACGAATTTGTTCGGACCCCGGACGGGTGGCGCATCAAACATCGTGTGATAAATCGTGATTTGGCCGGGGAGTAAGGCGCCTACCAGGCCGTGGTTTTAGGGTCGCGCTGTGCGTGTCGGCTGACCTAAAGACGGATTACAGGGTTTCAGGGCCGATGGGTTTGGTCGGGCGATCACTATCGTTAGTAAATGGATATTTGTCTATGGTGGTCTTCACAGATTAGTGGCAAAAGTCCGCCGCTGGACTAGGGGCCATATACCGAAAGGCTTTTTCCTCAGAAGATTGGTCTGGCATGCGCTATGATTCGGCACAGGTTTTAAGGAGAGGATCCGATGCGAAAATTTGTCTTCCTGGCGTTAGCACTAGCACTTGGGTTTGTCGTGACCGCGTTACCGACGGCGCAGAGTGGCGGGGATGCGTCGTATACCCCGAAACGCATTAATAAGGCAGTTGAACTGCTGGCTGCTGGTGAGCCGGTCTATTACTTCCAGATTCCTGGTGGGGGGTATGAAGAAGGCCGTCGCCATGCGAAGACCTGGGCCGATGCTATTGGCTACAACGTTGAGCAGGCACCGTTTAGTGCGCGCGAACTCCGTGAATTCATTCAGGGGCTCATCGATGGTGGTCCGACACCAAGCGGTCACCGAACTCCAGCAGTCATTGTGACGCTACCGGTTGGTGGCATTGATGAAATGACGGTGCGGGCGAACTACTGGATGATGGAACAAGTGTTAGCCGCTGGCGCGCACGGCATTCTCTTAGTGCACATGAGAGAGGAAGGTGCGGCGCGCGCGTTTGTCCAGGCATCCCGGTACCCACACGCACCGAAAGCCGACGGTATTGGCGAGGGACTCCGCGGTAGCGGAGGACAGGGCTTAGCGGCAGAGATGTGGGGTATCTCGGCGTCTGAGTACATCAAGAAGGCCGACCCGTGGCCGCTCAACCCGGACGGCGAACTACTTTTGGGTTTCAAGCCTGAAGATCGCGCGGCGCTTGAAGTGATTGATCAGACGATGGCGGTTCCAGGAATTGGGATGGTCGAGTGGGGGCCAGCCGATATGTCGATGTCATTCGGAGTACCCCGAGATCCCAATGGTAATTACCCGCAAATGGTGACGGATGCGCGTAACCGTATTCTCGAAGTTGCGAAGCGCGAAGGCGTGGTGTTTTCTGCCGTTGGGACGAACGGTAGCAATATCATTGATCGTATCGACCGCGAACAGATTCTGTTTCATTTCGCGAATGAGGAAGCGGCACGTGTAGGTCGTCGGCATACCGGACGCGTCATGCCGTACTAGGAGAGACATCATGCGGACACTGATATTTCTTACCGTTGCGTTGTTTGTGGCTGTCGCGACGCTCCCGGCTGAACAGTCGGGTGACTCGTACAGTCCCAAGCGAGTGAATAAAGTTATTGAACTTTTTGAGGCGGGACAGCCAGCGTACTACACGCAAGTGAATGAAGGTGGTTACGAGGAAGGCAAGCAGTTGGCTCAGACTTGGGCTGACTACATTACCTACAATATGGAACACAGTCCGTTCGATATGCATGAACTTCGTGGATTCATGCAGGGATTGGTTGATGGTGGACCGACGAAGAGTGGGCACCGGACGCCGACCGTTATTGCGGTCTTACCGATTGGTGGCATTAATGAACAGGTGATGTGGGCAAACTACTGGATGGTTGAGCAAGTGCTCGGGTCCGGTGTGCACGGGGTGCTGCTTGCCCATGCACGTGGCCCTGAGGTGTCTAGGATTTTGGTCGAAGCGTCTCGGTATCCGCACGCCCCGAAAGCAGACGGTGTCGGTGAAGGGTTACGAGGGAATGGCGGTCAGGGGTTTGCAGCTCGGATTTGGGGTGTGTCCAACGATGAGTACCAGCGGCTTGCAGATACGTGGCCGTTGAACCCGAATGGGGAGATTTTGGTTGGGCTGAAAATCGAAGATCGTCATGCGCTAGAAACCGCGGAGGTTAGTGTCGGTGTACCAGGGATTGGTTTTGCTGAATGGGGCCCTGGGGATATGTCGATGTCGTACAACGTGTCTCGTCAGGGTGGTCAGATGCCACAGGTCTTAGCCGACGCCCGTGCGCGCGTCTTTGCTGCGACCAAGAAGGCTGGCATTCCATTTCTCAACCAGATGAACGCAGAAAACATTGAACAGATGATTGACGAAGGCGTGCGCATTGGGTCGGGCGCGGGTGCTGAGGTGGCTGACCGAGGTCGGCAGTACACTGAGCGCCAGATGCCGTGGTGATTGCTGACCAGGTTGACGTTCTTCTTTTGAAAGATTGTAGTGAAGGTTGGAAGCTATTTAAGGCCTTAGCAGTGGGCTGTTTCTGAATTTCAAACTCGTGCGAATTGTCGTCGTATGTCGTGGGGTCGTTGCACTCCTGTTAACCTCTCTGGTCATGGCCTGTGGCGGAGTGGATTCTGGTAGTGAAGACGTTGCAATAGATCTTGCGCGGCGTGACACGCATTCCTATGCGAATGTGGATGAAGTCCGTGTTACGCATCTTGAACTTGACGTCACGGTTCTATTTGACGAGCAGCAATTGCGTGCAGCGGCGATGCTTTCATTTGAGCGTGTCGTAGAGGATGCGAACACGCTGGTTCTCGACACACGAGATTTGCACATCACCGCGGTGGAGAGTTGGTCCGCGTTGGGTGGGTTTGATCCGGCGTCGTACTCGTTGGGTGGAACGGACCCGATACTTGGGACACCCCTTACGGTTGTACTTCCAGTGGAAGCGACGCGTATACGGGTAACTTATGAAACCAGTCCTCGTGCGTCTGGGTTGCAGTGGTTGTCGCCTGAGCAGACGGCAGGTGGGGAGCACCCATTTATGTTTACGCAGTCTCAGGCGATTCACGCGCGCAGTTGGATTCCACTACAAGACACCCCAGCGGTTCGCATGACCTACGGTGCTCGTGTAAAAGTACCGGAAGGGCTCCGCGCCGTCATGAGTGCTGGCAATGACCCGGAAGTTGCGCTGGATGGTAACTATCGATTGGATATGGCGCAGCCGATCCCGTCGTATCTCGTGGCACTTGCGGTTGGCGACCTGGCATTCCGTCCGCTGTCTGATCGTGCCGGTGTGTTTGCCGAGCCGTCTGTGGTCGACGTGGCTGCTGCGGAATTTGAAGATACGCCCTCGATGATCGAGGCCACGGAACGTCTCTATGGTCCGTATCGTTGGGAGCGTTACGACCTTCTGGTTTTGCCGCCCAGTTTTCCTTTTGGCGGTATGGAAAATCCTCGGCTTACCTTTGCGACACCAACGATTCTGGCGGGCGATAAAAGTTTGGTGGCGTTGGTGGCGCATGAACTCGCCCACTCTTGGTCGGGTAATTTGGTGACGAATGCCACGTGGCGAGATTTTTGGCTTAACGAAGGATTCACGGTCTATATCGAACGGCGGATTATTGAAGAATTGTATGGCCGCGGTCGGGAGGAAATGGAAGCGGTGTTAGGTGTGCAGGCAATGGACGCTGACCTAGGCCGGCTCGATACTCGTGACCAGGTGCTACATGCCGATCTTGGTGGGCGAGACCCCGACGAGGGAATGACGCAAATTGCGTACGAAAAGGGAGCGTTGTTTCTCAGGCATCTTGAGGAGGCGGTGGGACGTGACGAATTTGACGAATTTCTTCGCGGCTATTTTGACCACTTCGCATTTCAAAGTATTACGACGGCAGACTTTGAGTCCTATCTCGCCGAGCGTTTAACGGTCGATGCTGTGCCCGTGACCGAGTGGATTTATGAGCCGGGACTGCCGGCTAGCGCGCCGCGTCCCGCATCGGATGTGTTTGAGCGACTTGAGGTGCAGGCGTCTCGCTGGGTTAGCGGTGAGATTGCCGCGACGAATCTTGATACCGCGGAGTGGACAACATTCGAGTGGTTGCATTTTCTTGGTGTGTTGCCAGAAGAATTAAGTCTTGAGCGACTCGGTGAATTGGACCGTGCGTACGAGTTGACTGAATCTGGTAATGCAGAAATTGTCCATCAATGGTTGTTGATTGCAATACGCAATTCCTACCGTCCGGCGGATTCTCGGTTGGAGCGGTATCTGGTTGAGATTGGCCGGCGTAAGTTGATTCTTCCGCTTTATGCAGCGCTTGCTGAAACACCGGCTGGCCTCACGCGTGCACGAGCGATTTATGACCGTGCGCGACCTGGGTATCATCCGATTTCGTCGGATTCCATCGACGCTGTACTTGGTGTTGACCGCTGATTCGCAGTTAGTTTTAGGTCTATTTGCTCCTGATCTTATTCAAAAATACCTGTAAAAGACTTGTTTGTTGGCATGTATTTATAATATGAGTATAAACAACTAAGGTTTCTTGACATAGATTAAATAATATGTGATTATCTATCTGGCGCTCATGAATGGCCACTCCAATCTTGGGGTGTTAAGCCAAGCGAGAAAGGAGGGCGCTATGAGGAGTTTGACGCGTTGGAATCCGTTTGGAGAACTGAATAGCTTGCAGTATGAATTGGACCGAGTCTTCGGCCGTTCGTGGGACGTTCCAACATCTGAGACCGGCCGGACGTGGGTTCCTGCCACTGAAATCAGCTCAGATGATGATGGGTGCACGGTACGAATGGCCCTGCCTGGTGTCGATCCGAAACACGTTGATGTGGAAATGGCGGAGAACGTACTGACGGTGAAGGGCGAACGCAAGACCAAAACGACCGATGAGAACTCTTATGTATCTGAGTTCGGGCATGGGTCGTTCGCCCGGAGTTTCAGGTTGCCTAGGAACATTGATGCGGAGAAAGTGGTGGCGAATTTTGAGCACGGGATGCTGGAATTACGACTCCCGCTCGCGGAAGCTGCCAAGCCTCGGCGGATTATGGTTACGAGTGAGGCGTAGTCAATAGCCGTTTCCGTGGCGACCGTGGCCTTCACAGGTAGTTGAAAGAGTTGTACATGGCAAAGGCCAGGAACCCGGTGGGGGCCTGGCCTTTATGGTTCAAGGGCGGTGACGGTTCAGTGACTAGGATTTTCCGCTCTCGCGTGCCAGTTTTTCCGCCGCTTCTTTTGCCCGCTGTTCTTCTTCAAAAAATTCTCGTTGCCAAGCCGGCATTTCTTGCGGGCCTGGTCTAAAGTTGGCAATATCAGGGTCATGGTCGGTTGGACGTTCTGGGGCTTCCGCTCGTCTGACGCGTGCTTCAGCTCGCCGAGCATCCTTTTGTTTGGCTTTTTCCATCCGCGTGCGTTCACGCTGTCGTTTCGTTTGAGTGGGACGTCCTCTATTTGCCATATGTCCTCCGCGTTAGAGAGTAAGGTGGGTACACGCAGTGCCCAAGTAAGTCCCTTTCATTTTACCAGACGTCCGGAACTCTAGAAATTCTAGAGGTCGAGGTCGTCGGCAACCTGAGTTACGAAGTCAATTGCCTCCGATGGCGTTTCGTAGCTATTGAGAACTTGGTTCCCTTGATACCCAAGATCCCGGATACCGATTGGGCTGGTGTAGTAGGCGTCAACGGTCATCCGCCTGACCCAGCCGAAGAAACTCACACCTTCCCGGAGATTGTGTGAACTGTCTCCGCGTTCCGCGTCGACGAGGTCGTCTAAGACCTCGGTTTGTGTTGCCGTAGAAGTATCAACAAAGTTTTCTCGGGAGCGTGTGCGTGCTGTCGTGTCCAGCCAACGGACCCCTTCTTGGTAGATAGCCGTGAGTTGGTCGTTTTGGCTGCACAACAAATCGATGAATTCAGGTGCGCCGGCATCGACAGCGCTTCCTCCTC